>JASFPO010000001.1:0-54488 GCA_050115935.1 Candidatus Bathyarchaeota archaeon
GATGAAGGTCTTGGTGTCTATTTCGTTCACGCCCTTGACGCAACTGGAGTTTTTGCCTTAATATCTCTCAGTTTTCTTCGGTAGTAGGCGAGTGGATGTCTTATTCTCCTCCTGCAAATCTCGTCCATACCTGGGCACACACCATGGGTGCGTAAGGTGTCGCATCTCGGCGGGATGTACTTTATTCTAGAACCTCTTAGCCCCGCTAAGTGCTCTACTTGATAGCGAGTCATTCTTTCATTGAAGTCAGCCAGAGAACGAAACAGGTCAACCACATTTTCGGGATCCATACCTACATTTATTAAGAAAGTTGTGAGAGCAAACCGCCCAATGTGAGAAAGGTGACGCCCAGAACTTATTGTTTCATGCAAGCTCTTTACGCAGGGAGGATACGCAACGATGATGATTTCTGAGGGAATCTCTTCCCAGCTGGTCTTCCCTCTTTTGTCGTAGAAGAGTTGCTTCAGCTTGTTGATGTGATCCATTATGTTGGGAGGTAACGACTTAACTTCTACCTCAAGTTTCTGTTCTATATATCTGCGCACTTCTTCCTCTAGAAGTCGACAAGCCTCAACTTGAGTTAGAAAGACTTCTCCTTTTGACAGCAATTTGTTGGTGAGTTTCCACCTTTTGTCCTGCATAACCGCCGCGTTTCTTATGTAATCCGCGAAACCAAGCAAAAAATCGAAGCTCGGCATGTTAGGTTGAGGCTGTATTGGTTTTAGTTTCCACTCGAAGTTCTTTGAAATTTCAATAATTGTTTCTTTGCTTTCCTCTCTGAGCAAGGTGGACACGCGTTTGGCTTCTGCTAATGCGTAGGTTCTCTTAATGCGCGAATCTCCAGTTGCGGCAACCATCATGATTGCGATTGGAAAGGAGGGAATTTCCACATTGTCTTTGATTTTGTCTGTTTTTCGCTCACCCTATTATAGAGCAGTGCTTCTTCAATTCTGGCTTCTGCTCTTCTTAAAATGGGTCGATATTCGATTTCTTCAAGTTCGTCGATTTTCAGATCTAGTTTTTCGACAAATTTTGCAGCGTCTGGAATGAACGGATATTTTGCTTGGTCGCTTTTGGTTAGAACTTATATTCTCCCTCCTATGCGTTGTGCCCTAACGCTGTTCCTTGCTTGTCACTCTACTTCTATGCGTGGAGCCAAGTAAAAGGTGAGTTTTCCTTCTTTTGGTTGTTGGAAGTCAATCTTAACGGGCATGTCAGATGAGAATTCTAGTGTTGCGATGTCGCTGGTTGCTGATGCGCTTTTGATTATTTCTGACAGGTAGCTTAGGCTGAATGTTGCTTTAGATGACTCTTTAGCTTCGAGGTCTAGTAGAGTTTCGCTTCCCTTTTTAAGTTCTACCACTGCTCCCATGAGATCTCCTGTTGCACGTAAAGTCATTTTTTCATTGTCTATTTCAACGCGGACATGGTCGCTTACGAGTTGTACGTCTTCTATGGCTTGATGTAAACCATGGGTGGTGGTTTTGGCGCGGACGTTGAAGGCTATTTTTGGTGTAGGTACCTCTTCTTCGGCGGCTTCTAAGGTTGGCATGTTGAAGGTGCGGTCGTATCTGCCTTTGATCGCGATGTTGAGTCGTCCGGTTTTTTCGTCTAGTGCAAGTTCAACGGACTCGTCCTTGGCGGATCGGCGGAGAAGCTTAAGCATTTCGCTTACGTTTATGCAGATTTTCGTTTGAGCGTCACATTGGTATTCGTCAAATATTGTTTTCGGCCATTCGAAGTCTATCATGGCAACACGAGATGGGTCCATTGCGCGTAGTTTGATGCCTTCGGGGTTCATGTCAAAAGTTGCTTCATCAACTAGGGTTGATATGACGGTTATCATGTCGCGCAGGAGTTTTGCGTCTGTTATTCGGAGTTTAAACAATTTTCGATTTCACGCCTCCTTTGTGCTGGTTAATTGTAGCGTTGACTTGATTTTAAGCCTTCTCATAAAAAGACAGTCTTGGAAAAATCGGGTTGCTATTCCATTGACAAGGGTAAGGTTTCTGTCTTGTCGGCTACAAATGTCCTACGAGACCCCAACTTTTCTTTTTTTCCTTAGTTTTCTGAGTTGTTGCTCCAACACTTTGATTGTCTTCTTGAGGATTTCTTTCTCGTTAGTTAGATTCTCATTTTGAGTTTGCAGCTTAAAGGACTCTTTGCGGAGTTTCTGAATTGTATCTTCGTATTCTTCACTTTTCTTGGTCAACTCAGCTACTCTACGCTTCAAGCTGGTTACTTCCACTGTTAAGGTCTCTAGTTGCTTGTTCAGACTATCTTCTTTCGATATCGGTTTTGGTCTTGATTCCTTTTGCTTCACCCTTCGCAACCAGTTCAAAGCCATAGATTCTTCCACCCTGAATCTTCTTAATTGTCGATAGCCTTTAAATCGTTAATTGTGGTCTTGAAATCAGACAATCATACAATCCACAACAGATTTTGAGAAAATCGAGGACATTTTTGTCAGCTAAAACAGAAGATCTTCAACAATACGAAGACAAAGCCCTGAAGATTTTTGAGTAGCAACACGCCAGCAGAAAATTGCGAAATAATTATTCAAGGATAGAACAAAGGCGCGCGTTTAGCTGTATTCTCTGAATGTGTAGTTGCATTTCGTACATCTGAAGAACTGCGTAGAAGACTCGTCGCTTCCTCTTGTTTGAACCTGCCAAACATAAGCTTGATTGTTCCCACACTTTGGGCATTCAATACGCATAGTAGGCAAAACCCGCAGCTTCTGTTCTTTCTTCCCGATAATTGCAATAGTCTCTTGTGGAGAGTGCTCGATGACTTTTGGTGCGGGTTCCAACTTCTGCGCAAGTTGCTTGCTTTTGAAGTTGCATTTTGGACAGGCTAACACAAACCGTGTTTTTCCCTTGCTTTGTTTCTTCGGCACAAGTCTTGTTCCGCATTTAGGACAAAACTGCATAGTTGACGTCCTCACGCGCTTCTGTTCCCTTTTGCATACCGTCGAGTCTTTTAAACCTTTTCTTATCTCAATTCAGACTCAGACTCCGATTTCTTACTATTGATTTCCATTTTCCATTAGCCGACCAAGCCCTGATGCTACAAGATGCGCCACTCTTAAAGCCTCTGGGATATTGCTGCGCGTTGAAGTGCTCTTCAAAATTCTTTTAGCATCCTCCTCTGAGATGCCAGCAACATGGGCAAAAACTGGTTCTTCCCCAGTCCTCGTACATACTCTCATTATCTTTCCGGCCTTCTCTATGGCTTCCCATCGCTTCTCGCTTTGAGGCAGATTCTGCAAGGCCTTCCTTATGTCGTTGAAGTTGGGTTTATCCCGAGTAACTGCGATCACAGGCAATTTCACATCTTCATGGAGTTTCTCTATGTCAACCACGTTGAAACCTGCCATTGTCACACCGTTAAGCATTACAATGCGAAGCTGGTCATAATGAGGAGACGCCACTATCATAGACGCGATTCTTTCAGTTGCATCCATCCCGTCGATTTCAACTTGAGTTCGCATGACGCCGTTCAGCCAATATCCTCCTCTAAAAACCACGCCTATGACATCAACAAGACCTCTGGTGTGAGGAGTGAAAACTCCATCGTCAATACCCAAAATCCGAATCTCCGGCTTCACTACACGGATTCTGGCAACTTCACTCTTTCTCATTTCACTTATCAAGCCTCGCCAAAATCTCACGGAGCAAAGCGGCAAAAGCCTCAACAACATCATTCTTCGCGCTCAGAATCTTCACAGAATCTTCAAGCGTTACAGTGTCAGCTAACCAGGCAAACACGATTATGGCTTCAGCAGCATTTCCGAGATCGTGACGGTCAATCCTGTGAGGCAGCAATTTTCTCATATCCGCCTTTTTGACCGCCTCAGCTAGAATTTTATTGTTGACTTTTACACTTGTAGGATGGCCTGATTTCTGAGATGCAACAAGAGAGTAAAGAAAGTTTACATAAGCGTCGCCTAGTCCAGCTAAGTTCTTGTCGAGCAAGATCTCTTCAAGAGTTTGGTATCTCTTTATAACCAGGCCTTTGCTCATTTTTGTGGCCATTCTTTCAACGCTTTTGTTAGGCTATTGCGAAACTGTTCAGTCTGATTCCTTATTTTTGTTGCTGCCTCCCGCATTACGGTTTCAGCCTTTTTATCTGGTTTTCGCCCCTCTTTCATGCGAACATAAACTATGGGATTTGCCACCAGTGGATGAGGTATGTCGTAGCCTGCCATTTCAACTGATTTATCTTCCAGTAGAGCTTTCTGCAAAACGTTGCAAAAAGTATGTCCTTCGTTTTCGATTTCTATACGCAACTCATCAGATGTCTTTTTCAGAACTTTTATGTTCAAGCCATTTCACCTTTGCCATAATCTTGGGCAGCTTTGCGATTCTCAATCTTGCCACATTTTGAACAGTGCATCCTCACTTTTCTATGGGTTAGAATGTTCCCACAGTGAGAACAGAAAGCATGGATGACTCCCAGATCAGGCTCTTTGGTAGACAAATGGAAAGTTCTGTTTTTATCGCTGACCACCTTTGCGCGAATTAGGTCGCCAGGTTTACATACTTCATACATAGTTTCAACATAGCGGAGACTCACATCTGAAACGTGTAAGATGCCAGTGAAGAAACCAGAAAGAGAATGCTTGCTCACTTGGTATATGCGCACAACTGCTGTTTTGCTTTGTACATCTGTAACCTGACCAGTTATCAGGCTACCAACTTGGGGAAAAGGCAAAAAGCGAGTTCTCGGAAAAACCGAGACCTGCTTGTTAAGCACATCTATCAAAGCGCGACCAGTTGCAGAAGAATAGATTGTGCCGTTTTCCTCGTAAGTTCCGGGTCCAGGCATGAATTCTTCAATCACACCTAAGCGGTCGCCAGGAACCACAAATTGTCCAGTTTTCTGTTTTGACGAAGGCATTTTCCATTCCTTCAATACCAGTCTTGAAGATAGCACATCTCTAACTCTTTCCTCGAAGCATCGCAATAAACCTTTTGATTCTTCGCTTGCTGTATCAGAAAACCTTATATGGTTGGATTATCCATCCAATAAACATGCGCTCACCCACTGTACGTCAAATCGCTCTATTGAGCGTGTTAATCGCCGTCTCTCTAGGTATCCAGCTAGCTCCCCGCCCGCCAAATGTCGAGTTCACCTCTTTATTCACCTTTCTTGTCGGCGTCCTATACGGCAGCCTAGTTGGCGGATTCTTCGGCGGCTTCGTAATGTTTGTAAACGGATTCTTGTCACCTTGGGGCTTTGCCGGCTTAATGATGCCATTTCAAATAGTCGGAATGGCAACAATTGGATTCTGCGGAGGAATTTACAGAAGACATGCGACCGGGCAAAACTCCGCTCAAGTCAGCGCTGAACTTGCGATTTTAGGTGCAATTCTGACGTTTCTATTTGACGTTGTCACAAACGTAGGTGTTGCTGTGTTACCTGCACTAGCTGGAACTCCATGGCACATCTCTTTGATATTGGCACTTTTCATGGGAGCCCCATTTTCTTTGATTCACATAATTTCTAACACTGCTCTGTTCAGCTTAGGATTTATCCCGCTCTTTAGAGCCTTGCAAAGAATCCCAGGAGGTGAAACCTTATGGTCAAAAAAAGAACTCTTGCATTCACAACGTTAGCTGTACTAGCTTGGGCTGCTTTGACAACTACTCTGTTGGGCTATTTCTACATACGTTTTCAAGAATACGTTGAGTTATCACATGAGTACGAAGCCGCAATAATGAGAGTGAACATATACATCCACTATGGAAATGAAACAGGGAAGTTCTGGTACAACGACACAATTGTGCCATTGGGTATTGCTCTGTTGAATGCCACAGAAACTATTGCTGATGTCGAATCCACGCCCTATCCGGGGATCGGTGTGCTTGTCGATTCCATAGGTGGTGTTGCAAACAGTGTGACCGAAGGGAAGTCATGGTTCTGGTGGAACTGGGACACAACGAATTCAAAGTGGATCTATGGGGAAATCGGAGCGGACCAGCACATGTTACATCGCGGAGACATTGTGGCATGGACCTATCGAAGCTATGAAACGTGGCCTCCACCGCCACCTTCATAACTTCTCCTGCTTTTTCTTTCTATCACATATAGATTCACTATAAACTCGTGTTTTCGTTTTCTATGAAATCCGAACATGTATGGTATAGCCATAATCTTTGCGTATGTAGCACGTATCTGCCCACCATGCTTTTCAATGAACCTTTTGAGAAAGACAGAAGGCTGAACGGGTACAACTTTGGTTTCATGTTCCTTGAGCCTTTTGAGAAGCTCCTTGTTGCTTTCTCCTTTGTGAAGTGAATAGATTCTATTCGCTATTTCTAAGGATTTTTTGAGAAAACTTCTATCTGCTCTTCTTTTTTGCACACCAAAAGGTGGATTTTGGAGCACCGTATCGAAGTCACCATGTAAAGCATCAATGTGTGCTATGACCCATTGGGTCCTGTCTTTCACACCTGACTCTTTTGCGCTTTTCCAAGCTAGTTTCACGGCGGTTTTGTCAATATCGACGCCAACAGCTTCTCTAGCCCCTAAAAGCGTTGCGCCAATGGCTAGTCTTCCAGTGCCACATCCAAGATCTGCCACGGTCTTTCCGATGATGTCACCATTTACGTAAGCGGCTATATAGAGAATTTCTGCTGCGATGTTTGCAGGTATTGTGTACTGTTCCAGATGAGCCTTAGGATCAGGATGAGGCGCAACTTTAGACAATGCGATTTCTAGGTTCCGTTTCCGAACCAGCCTTCTTTGCACAGTTTTTCCCAACTCATTTCTTCAAGAACGACCAATGTCTCCTCTAATGTCAGAACAGGCTTGCGGAATTTTGATGCGTCATCCAGAGATACACGGGGACATGCAGTGTTAACGAAAGCCTCTAATGTTGGAAACTGCATCAAAGCTTCTGGAGTTATCTCTCTTAGCGCAAGCAAAGTAGCCTTCTTTTCTTTCTTCTCTAGATTCTCCTTAATCTCTAGAGCTTCATCGAGTCTCTCCTGTCCATTTTTAAGTCCAATGAGTAAACCGAAATTTTCCGCACTTTTTGCTTCACAGATTGTTGCCCAACGCTGTTTCATGGTCGTCTGAACCTCGTTGTCTATGCGGTAGGCTCTTTTCTCGTATGGGTCAGCCACTGTGACGGGTTTTCCTGTTGCCAATGCCAAGCCGATGGCATGGAATTTGCCGCCTCCAATGAAGAGGAAGGCTTCCACGTCTTCAGAGACTGCTTTGGCATTGCTGTAGTTGCAACCTGTTACTTGACCAGCGTAGTTTAGCTTTCCAGTGTCTCCGATTGCAACGCCTTTTCCAGCTTTAATGAGACGTTCTCGGGCCTCACTTAACATGTCAACGTGCTGCACAGTAGTCGCCAATCCAAGACTCTTCCAACCCTCAATGAAGGGCAAGGCGTTGTTTATTGCTTCTTTAATGCTGACTCCAGCTTTGGCTTCTACGTAGATTGTTGGCACTCTTGACTGTCTTGTTATAGGAGTGTGCCCAAAGTGAACAAGCAAGTCAGCTCTTAGGGTTTCAGCTTCTGGAATCGCTAAGTCACAAGCTCCATAGCAAGGGTCTGCTGAGATTATAGCTAGGGCTCCAGTTTTCTCAACGACTTTTGCCAAGCGAGGCCCATGAGGTTTCAAGCCTTCAGGGAGCTGAATGAGAACATGTTTCGCTTCAAGTTTTTCTATTTCCTGTTTGATTCTTTCTTCCTCAAAATAGAATTTTTCCATGAACGCACGCTCAAGTTTAGACTCTGCTAATCAAATACATCTTTCTCGTACGCAGTTCTCCTCATTTTCGATTGCACTTGTGCAACACAATCAACTTGTCGGGGTAAATTTCTTTATCAAATAATTAGCATTGACCTCACTTATTGCTAATTCACTAGAAATCTTTGCGGGGTCTCTGTCACAATTTCCTATAAGACCTCTCAGGTCATCTTCTATTTTTTTCACGAGCAATAGAGTCTCAGCAACCTTGTCAGGGTTGACACCGATTGAATCGAGATGGATTACTAGGAATTCTATGAAATCTTCTCCCAAATCACTCGGTGCTTGTCCACAGATCCCAACAGAACGAATGGGGTTTGTGGAGTGAGCTCCTTCACACAACATCTCTATAGCTTTTTTCACTGCGGGGTTTGATTCATCAAATTCCCATGCCAAAGTCTCAGAATCTCTATCGATAGCTAGAGTTAGTTGGGTCAAATCATTACTGCCTATGCTGAAGCCATCGCAGTACTTGGCAAACTCCGCAGTAATAAGGCAGATGCTAGGAACCTCTGCCATGAAAATAATCTTTGGTATTCTCAAGTTTGCTTCTTCGAAAGATCTTCTAATCAGATCAGTAACTCTTTTTGCTTCGTCAACTGTCCTCACAAAAGGAACCATTGGTATGGCATTACGCAGGTTCAGTCTATGAACATTGATAAAGGCTTTTAGCTCCAAATCAAACGCCTCAGCGAAAAGTTCATTGATGTATCTTGACGCTCCTCTGAACCCAAGCATCGGGTTGTTCTCAACAAACTCTAACTCAATTCTTTTGCATCCAATCTTGTCTGAGTTGCAGATTGGGCACTTGTCTGGTTTTGACAAAGATAAGCTTTCACCGCACTCACAAGAGATCTCGTAATGTAAAGCTCCGGGGAGAGCAGAATACTCATTCGTCTTGAAATCACTAAATCGAACGATCACCTCTCTAGGGCTAAATGCAGACGCAATTATCGAAATCCCCGTCTTGAGTCTCTCTACATATTCTTGAGACAGAGACTTTATGCCAAGATATTTCCGTTTTATATCGTCGGCCCATCTATCGAAGCCGAGTTTGTCAGCCTTTAAAGCAAAGACAGGATGCATGTCTGTACCAGCAACTATGAATTCTATTCTAACCAAGGAACTTCCTTTTGAAGGTAGTTGACTTACTTTCAGGGCTTCAATGGGAGAACCTATATTCACCAAAACTTTAGTGATGGTCTCAGGAATTTCTTTCAACTCTATTTCTTGCACCTCAAATGGCAAAATTCTGTCGTAAACCCGAGCCTCTCCAAAAGAACAGTCGAGGGTGACCTCGTCTCCATCTTCCAGTTTGGAAGCATTGGAAACACTCACAGCGCAGGGTATTCCCCTTTCTCTCGAGACGATTGCCGCATGTGAGGTTCTGTTACCCCTCTCGCATATTATTCCAGAGACTTTTTCCAGATTCATTACAACTTCCCAATCAGGAGTAGTCATAGAGGTGACCAGCATAGGCTTCACTCCTTTTTGATTCTGAGTCTTAACTTGCCTTTTTGCTTCATTATGATCAAAGACTTTAACAACAGGACCTGTCGCTATTTTTGTTCCCACGGCTATACCGGTATGCGTTGGTTTTATTTTTGGCGCTTCTTTAAATCTATACAAGGTTAGTGTTGTTCTCGTGGCATGAACAGTTTCAGGTCGAGCTTGAGTGATAAAAACTCTGCCATCTTCAACTGCAAATTCAACATCCATTGGTTTACTGTAAGCCTCTTCAATCTTCGCTACAAACTCTGCAATCTGTCTTTCTTCATCTGACGTTAGAACTCTTGGATCATCTGCTTCGACAGGAACCTCCTTGTTTCTTCCAGTTTCAGAGTCGAAAACAAGCATCTGTTTCTGTGGTTCCAAGGGAGCTATCGAGCCAAGCAATCTCACATCAGGTTTCTTGACGAAAGCAGTCCAAGAAGCATTCTCCTTCCCTTGAACTATCATCTCTCCAAGACCATAAACTGCTTGGATGACACCAACATTTCTATTACCTGAATCAGGATCTATAGAAAAGGCAACCCCAGCTTTTTCAGAATCGATCATGACCTGAATTATAACAGACATAATGCCTTTTCTAACGAGTTCGACTTCAGAAATATCCAGAAGTCGCTTTTTTCTCAAGTCATTTCTGTAATCCACAACTCTCCAGCCGTAAGCAGATGCAATGCACTTCAACACATATTTAGTTACGTTGGAGTTGAGCGGAACATTCAGATAAGTTTCGAATTGGCCGGCGAAAGCGGCAGTGGGCAAGTCTTCAGTAACACCAGAGCTCCTAACAGCAACTCTATGTCTTCTTGCAGTTTGCTTCATGGAACTGATTTTGTCGATGAGAGCGTCGGATAGCCCTTTTGATACTTCCAACTTTTCGATCTCTTCTCTCAATTTAGTCGCGATTTCTTCTGCAGTTTTTTCATCCCCTTCAGTGAGTTTTTCATCCAATTCTTCAACTGCTTCAATTATTGTTGCATTATTCAATAGAACTTTGGCGAATTCTGTAGTAACGAGGATTGCATGAGGTATATTTTCCTCACCTACGATTTTCACCAATTTAGCTAGATTAGATCCTTTTCCACCAGTTATTCTTCCATCAGAGGCAGACGGATCGTTAATATCTACAACGTAGTTCATTTTCTCACCAACAGATAGAATGGCTTCTTTGTTGAGTTTATCAAAACACAGGATCCTCTTCTCCTTTCGGGAAGACGACAGATTATTTCACCTATTTGACAGTTTCTGGGTTAATCTGGAACCTTCACCTTTTCAATAACGATTCGACACGTTATAGGTAATTTGGCATTTCCTCTTTTTAGAGCTTCTTTAGCCGTTTCTACGCCGTCTTTGTTAACACCAACTTGTAGGATTGTTTGTTGGAGTCTTATTCGGGCTGCTGTTCCAATTGGTTTGCCAAATGCCCTTTTCATTCCATCTTGTAAACGGTCTGCGTGAGCGCCGAAAATCATTTTGTTCTCCCTGAGAATAGCATGGGGGTACGGTAGAATTCGAAAAACGTAGCTGGTTCCAAGTTTTTCTTCGAGATGTCGGTTTACGGCTATTCTGGCTGCTTCAAGGGAGTTGTGGCGGATTTGGGCTTCCTTTTTGGCGATCAGTAGGGCCCGGTACTCGAATTTTGTTTTGGTGTCGCCCATAGTGAACTTCACGATCTTTGGAGGGGGAAAACCTCCGATATACTTTTTTCTGGTGTAAGGCATTCCTTTAACATCTCGATAGTTTTTCGCCTTCATGTGTTTTCCCCTCACGAGCATACTGAAGGCTCTATTTAAAGCCTTTTGTGAAACCACTTTATATATCAAAATTATGAATTGGTTGACTTTATTTAAGTTTTAGATTCAGAAGGCATAGAAAGAATTGACTCCAAATTGGATTAACAATCTGAGTCCAGTATCGCACACGTGCGTGCTTGATAGCTTAAGGAGAAAAGTCTGATCTCATCACACTCTGCGAGACGTAGAAGATATCCATAAACCCAAATATTTCTCCATGCCACTTTTCAAGTGATAGATCATGATGAAGGAGAGTTAGAAGCAAAGAGAGAGAAAGGAGATTCGCAGAAATTTTCCTTCTAACCTTCCTTCACACATGTACATCAATTGTATAGGAAATGGTTCTACATACTTAAGGGCAACTCACAAAATGTGGTCACAAATTGTTACTAGGAGGTAATGGGGAAAGCATTTCGGGTTGTTTTAGTAATTTGAGGACTTAAATGGATTCATTAAGAATTTCATTTGTCCAGTGGTTTCATTGTCTGTCGTATTTTTCCACTTCGTCACTCATTATAACCAGTCCGATCCCTGCGTCCTCGAACATTCTCACAGTATCTGCTTCAGCGTGGTAGTGTTTTTCCGCAACCACACGCTTGATACCAGAATTAATAATCATCATTGCACAAGTCCTGCATGGAACCATCTTACAGTAAAGTGTCGCTCCGTCTATTGATACCCCGAATTTCGCAGCTTGGATTATCGCATTCTGCTCCGCGTGCAATGTTCGTACACAGTGTTGAGTGACGTTTCCAGCGTCATCGAAAACCTTGCGCATGTCATGCCCTGCTTCTTTGCAATGAAGCAATCCTGTGGGTGAACCGACGTATCCTGTAGTTAGAATCCTTTTGTCTTTTACAATTACACATCCGTTTTTACCTCTGTCACATGTCGCCCTTTTCGAAACAGCTTCACATAAATCAAGAAAATATCTGTCCCAACTTGGTCTCTTGCAATCTTCCATGCTTCTACACATCGCTCTGGAGCTATTAATATCTTAGCGTGAGAGGATATCGTTGAACAATCGTGATATATGTATCAAATCTGCGCGCGCGCCACAATAAAACCCAGAATAGGCAAGCAAATCCTTACTCGCTCTCAAAACATCGCTTCCTTCTCCATCTATTTGGACATAAGATATCTTTAAGAAGACTGATCTGAAAACTGCAAGCGCGTTTTGCGGTATTCTTCGAAGATTTCTCCAAAAGCGCTACAGAAGTATCTGCAAGCTCGTTCCAATCCGTCTCTGCCTTGCTCTGACAGCGTGTAGATGGTTGTCCGGCCTCTCTTTTCCATTTCCACAAGTCCTTTTGCCCGAAGCTCTTTCAACGCTGGGTATATGGTTCCTGGTGTGGGCGTGGTTCCTCTCCTCTTTCCCAGTTCGTTGGATATCTCTTGTCCATTCATAGGTTTCTTGGAGAGAAGCCATAATATGTAAAAAGATAGCATTCCACGCATGTCGCAGCAATCTGGAGCCTCTGGGCAACATTTTTCTTTCATAAATTGATATTGGACATCCGATATATTTATATATTTCTTCGATAATCTATAGGACATCCGATAAAAGGTGCTGAGGAAAATGGAAGATAAAGAAGTCAAAGAGTACGTGAAGAAAAGATATGGTGAGATAGCGAAGAGTGAAGCCTCTTGTTGTTCATCCTGTGGTTGTGGACCCTCCGCGGCAGACGTAGCCTTGCGAATAGGTTACTCAGAGGAGGACTTGAAGAATGTTCCTGAAGCCTCGAGTATGGGCTTAGGTTGTGGAAATCCTGTTGCACTAGCCAGTCTAAGGGAAGGAGAGATTGTTCTGGATCTAGGGTCTGGCGGCGGAATCGACGTCTTTCTGGCAGCTAAGAAAGTTGGAACGAAAGGAAAGGTAATTGGTGTTGACATGACAGAGGAAATGATTCAAAGAGCAAGAGCCACAGCCTCGAAATATGGCTATGAAAATGTAGAGTTTCGGCGAGGTGAAATAGAGAATCTGCCAATTCAAGACAATTCTGTGGATGCAGTTATCAGCAATTGTGTGATCAACCTGTCCCCAGACAAACAGAAGGTGTTTCAAGAAGCACATAGAGTTCTGAAAACTGGTGGGAGAATCATGATTTCTGACATAGTTACGGAAGGAGAACTGCCTGAAGAGGTGAGGAAGAGCTTTGATGCTTGGGCTGGATGCATTGCTGGCGCGCTGGAAAAAGGTGACTATCTGGATACAATAAAGAGATCAGGGTTTAAGGACGTCAAGGTCGTCTCTGAATCAACTTACAGCATAGATGTTTCTCAAGAGCTGAAGGGAAAAATAACAAGTGTTCAGGTGGAAGCCCACAAAAGCTGAGAACACGCGCGCAATTCCCAGACTACATTCCAGAGAATGGTAAATTTATAAGAGAGAATGTATACTGTGAAAATTCAGCATGCAAAAATGAGGAGGTAAGAAGAATTGGTTGAAGTGAAAGTTGACCATTCAAAGTGCAATGGAGACTCCATATGCGTAGATGTTTGTCCAGTCGCCGTCTTTGAACTGCAAGAGCTTTCGGAGTACCCAAGTGAAAAGAAATCTGTTGTGATCGACAACGATGCATGCATCGAATGCAGAGCCTGCGAAGTTCAATGTCCAACCCAAGCTATAACCGTAACAGAATAAATACTAGTAGAAAGGGAGGAAGAATTGCCCTCAGACGTTAAGCCAAATCGAACTCTCGACTGCATGGGATTGTATTGTCCAGAGCCTGTCTTCAGAGCGCGTCTGGAACTAGACAAGATGGTCATTGGTGAGATCCTAGAGATGGTTGCTGATGACCCAGCAGCTGAGGAAGATATAAAGAGTTTAGTGAAAAGAACTGGACAGGAGCTTCTAGAAATAAGCAAAAAGGGCAATGCCCTCCGATTCTTAATCAAAAAGATAAAGTGATGTGACTCAGTTTGAGTGAGAAAAAGAAAATATTATACGTGCAAACAAGCGGGGTAGACACCCCAGAACGCACCTATGCCCCATTTATCTTGGCAACAACAGCTGTAGCCATGGGGATAGACGCAACCGTATACTTCGTGATAAAAGGAATAACCATACTCAAAGAGGGAGAAGCTGAAAAAATCAAGTTAGGAGAATTTCCTTCTCTAAAAGAAGTAATGAACCAAGCGGTGAAAGCTGGAGTAAAGCTTGAAGTTTGCGAACAAAGCTGTATGCTCCTCGGATTGGGAAGAGGAGACTTCGTAGACCCTGCTAAAATAGTGGGCGCTGCCACGCTCAACGACCGAATCTTGGATGCTGACGCTGTATTATGCTTCTGACAGCGAAAGGCGGTCTGTAATGCGAAGAGTCTACATGGATCACACGGCTGGAATGCCCGTTGATGAACGTGTTCTTGAAGCTATGATGCCCTACTTTACACAAAGCTATGGAAATCCATCATCTATCCACTATTTTGGCAACGAAGCACGAAGAGCAATTGACGAAGCGCGCACCAAGATCTCAGAGTTGATTGGAGCAGAGAAAAAAGAGGAGATCGTCTTCACCTCAGGCGGCACCGAAAGCAACAATGTGGCGATTAAAGGTGTAGCCTACAGAAACAAGGACAAGGGAGACCAAATCATCACAAGTTCAATCGAACATATGTCAGTGATAAACACATGCAAGTATCTCAGCAAGGAAGGATTCAAAGTTACACAACTTCCAGTTGACAAATATGGGACCGTGGACATGGAAGCTTTAAAGAAGAAGATCACCAACAAGACAGTTCTCGTTTCCATTATGCATGCAAATGACGAGATTGGCACAATTGAACCTATCAAAGAGATAGGAGAGATTGCCCACAGCAAAGGAGCATTTTTACACGTGGACGCTGTAGCAGCCGCAGGTCAGAAACCAATAGACGTTCAAGATGAAAACATCGATTTGCTTTCTCTTTCTTCGAATGACATGTACGGTCCAAGAGGAGTAGGTGCCCTCTACATTAAGGCTGGAACGCGAATTATACCCACGTTACATGGTGGAGGGCAAGAGCGAGGCTTGCGCTCTGGAACTGAGAATTTACCGGGAATAGTTGGCATGGGGAAAGCAGCAGAAATCGCGAAGATTGAGATGAAAAGCGAATCAGAAAGATTGGCAAATTTAAGGGATAAGTTCATTGAAGGCGCCTTAGATCGCATTCCTGAATCATATTTGAATGGACATCCAACCAAGCGGTTGCCAAACAATGTTAATGTGAGGTTCAGCTACATTGAAGGAGAATCGTTGATTCTCAGTTTAGATATGGAAGGTATAGCTTGCTCTTCCGGCTCGGCTTGCACTTCAAAAACACTAGAGCCTTCTCATGTTCTACTAGCTGTAGGTCTAAAACATGAAGAAGCACATGGTTCCTTGCTCTTCACCTTGGGAAAACAAAATACGGAAGAAGACGTAAAATATGTGTTGGGCTTACTACCAAGTATAGTTAAAAGACTGAGAACCATTTCACCCTTAACTCCAAAGGATTTGGTGACCTAGAAAATGTATACCGAAAAAGTCATGGAACACTTCAGAAACCCACGCAACATGGGTGAGATGCCAGAGGCAGACGGCGTCGGAACAGTGGGTAACCCAGTTTGCGGTGACTTAATGACCATTTACATCAAAGTAAAGGACAACAGAATAGCCGACATCAAATTCAAAACATTCGGTTGCGGAGCTGCCATAGCAACCAGCAGCATGATTACTGAACTGGCAAGAGGCAAAACTCTAGAGGAGGCTATGAAAATAACAAGAGGAAACGTAGCCGAAAGCTTAGGAGGACTACCGCCAGTAAAGATGCACTGTTCTAACCTAGCCGCCGATGGTCTACACGCAGCCATAGAAGACTACCTCAAAAAGAAGGAGGCCAAAAAGTGAAAGCTTTCACAAAATGCGAAGTGTGCAATGTGAAGATTCCAAGCCGTGAAAGATGCATATTTGCAGTCTACAAGAGGACTATTGACGGCAAAGAACACTACTTCTGCTGCGAGCATCACGCCGAAGAGTACGAAAAGAAACACAAGAAGCAGTAAAGAAAGCATTCTAGTCTTATCTTCTGGCTTCAATTAAGATTATGGTTTCAAACAGGAATCTTTTCTCAGAGAGTATTTTGGCTTCTAATCCTATCTCTCTGAATCTATTCAATGTTTCATCAACATCAGACAGAGAGGACTGGATCAAAAGAATTCTACCATTTTCGCTTAGATATCGTGACACATCAGCTATGAAGCGGTCTATGAGTTGTCTTCCCTTTGGTCCACCAGCCCACGCTCGCCCTATCCATGTTTTCTCTTCACTTGGGCTCAACGGTAAATATGGAGCATTGAAGAGTATAAGAGTGAAAAGCTCATCCTGTTTTACTGGTTGAAAAAGATCGCCGCGTCTAATATCCACTTTGTCCTCAATTTTGTTAGCCTTCGCATTTAGCTTGGCGTATCGTACTGCGTGAGGATTCGAATCTACAGCAGTCACCTTTTTTGCCCTATTTGCAACTAGAATTCCCAGTATGCCACAGCCAGTGCCCATGTCAAGGACGACGTCGTCGGCGTTGACTTTGAGATTCTCAGCCAAGAGAAACGTGTCTTCCGCTGGCTCGTACACATCCTTTGAAACACAAAAGACGTAATTATTGAAGAAAAACTTCTTCATAACTCAGATATTTCATGAGCTTCAAGAAATGGTTTTCTATTATATCGATGAGAACAGCTTATGCTGGCTGTCAAACTATAAATAACAGTTTTGGAACGACAATAAACTATTTCTTCGCACTCATTCAGGGAATTAGCGGTAAATTTTAAATCTCATTTCACTGAGTTTGACCGTAAATGGTGCGTGCTTCCAACTCTTAGAAAGGTGAATAATATGGGTGAATTGCTGAACTTAGCTCAAGAGATTACACAATACTTAGTGAATAGAGTAGATGAAATTGATTTGGTTTACTTGTATGGAGGAGTAGCTCAGGGAAGAGAACACCCGCGCTCAGACATAGAAATGTCTGCAGTTTCCGAAAAGAAACAGGTCAGATGGGAATTCATCTTAGATGAGAGACCGATTTTTATATGGCCTCAAACTTGGAAGCAGTTAGAAACTGTTTCTGCCGGCAAAGAGGGCTGTTGGAGTATTGCTGCCGCATCTATTGTTCATGCTAAGATACTTTGGAGTAAGTCCGACGAAGAAAGAGAGAAATTCCTAAAGATTCAAAGTGAATCGAACTTGGGTGCGAAATCTGCACTCAAGCGGTCTATAAACTCGTTTGACGAGCTGTATGGCAAGTTATGGCGTGTTCAAAAGGCTATTGAAGCAGGGAGAAAGCTCGATACGACTTTTCTTGTCTGGGGTATAGCGAATGGGATTGTGAATGTTCTAGCTGCTCTGAACAACCGATTCTTATTGAACAATTGGGGTAAACAAATCCAAGAGCTTAAAACGTTCAGAAAAATGCCAAAGAACTTCATTGAGAGATATATAGCCTTGATTGAATCACAACCAAAAGAAGCTTTGCAGATTGCTTCTGACCTAGTTGATGATGTTAACGTGTTTCTGAAGGAATGGATATTGGAGAATCAAGTTGCATTTAAGGAAGCCTTGGAAGAAATCGTTACAGATTGGCCAACAGTATTAGAGTATCTTAATAAGGCTGTTTCTGCGACGGAACAGAGAGATATATCCGCAGGTCTATTTGCGTCATGTGACAACGCTGAGTTCAATCTTTGGGCTTTCACAACATTACGAAACATCAAATGGAACAAAAGCAGCTTTTTCTCAGCCACTGAAGAGATAAAGAAATTGCCAAGCGATATCGGGAATAATCTGTCTCTTTTACTGGAATCAAAAGATCTGTCAGAGATTCAGAAAGCAACTTATCAACTTGCAGAGCAACTACGAAGAGAGTTAGAAGAAGATTGGACATTGCCAGAAAGCTCCTCGCTTGAAGAAGCTTTAAGATTTTTGAAAGTCTATTAGAAGAGTGAATTATCCCCCCCGCATATCAGTTTTGGAACGACAATAAACTATTTCTGTATGGTGAAAACATTAAAGCAATGCTTCAGCGTTAGGACGGGGTGTGGAGTGATGAGAGCTTTGAGTAGTAAGTTTGAGGCTGTGAAGGTCATAGAATCTCGTGTTATCTATAATAAACATGGCAGGCGTATTGTTGAGGATATTCTTCAGTTTGCAGACGGCTCAACACACGAATGGGTCTACTTTGCAGGGGCAGGGCCAACAACCAAAGTTGGTGCTGTGGCTGTAGCGGCTTTCACCCAAGATAACAAAATGATTCTTACAAAGCAGTACAGACATCCATTCCGCAAGATAATCCATGACATACCAGCAGGTGGAGCAAAGGGAGAACCGCCTGAACAAGCAGCCTTGAGAGAGTTAGAAGAAGAGACAGGCTACACAGCAAAAAAGCTTGAATGGATTGGAAGATTCACCTGGGCTCCAAGCTATATGGGTCCAGGAACGGTTGAAATATTCTTCACAAGGAGTTTAGAGCCGAAAGGGGACTTTAACTCAAACGAAATAGCGGACATTGAGCTGATGGATTTCAACGAGGTCCTGCAAAAGGTATTGAGAGGAGAGTTTATCGACTCAGCATTGGTCATCGCAACGTTACTGGTTTCAGTCCAAGGACTTCTGTCGTATTAATATAGCCTTGCGCGCGCGCATCTAATTCTATGCATTATACAATTAGTGCTTATGCACCAAACTTATATCTTTGGCTTGAATCATGGCTGAGCGTCGGCAGAAGAAGAGCTTGAGGTTTTAGAGAAATGAGCGAGGTTCCATGGCCGGCTACGGTTTTGTTTCTCGTTCCTTTTTTCATCGTTCTAGTTTCACTCTTTACGACTCTACCAGAGGAGTATAAGGTCGCAGCAATTCCGGTTGCAATCTTAGCGGGTATTGGTGGACTTGTTGTTTGGGCTCTTATAGCGGAGCGAGTGGGAAGATTCATGCGTTGGATTGGGTGGGCTATCTTCATTATTTGCTGGGCTACCGTGTGCGCACAATCTCTCTGAAACGCGGCTCTTTCTCGAAGAAAGTGCTAAATCGCTCTATCTTAGCAGTATGTTGTCACACACGATGCGTGACGACATGGCAAACAACCGCTATCGCTTGACAAAAAGTACTCTGCATCGTCTTGCCAACGCTTCTTCTACTCATCAGATTCTCTGCTGTCATTGTAGAAGAATGTTTTTTTTCTTGAGGATCTCATTGACTAGGGCTCCAAAATCTTCTGGCGCTAGTTCTCGTACTCGTTTGCTACTGTAGGGCAAGGAGTCAGCTACCTCTGTGACTTTTCCCTTTGCAGCTCCATACTTCAACAGGAAAGGTGTAATTGCGTTGCGCGCTTTTTTGTTTCGTTGAGTAAACATTGTTTGAACTAGTTCAAAAAAGGCTTGTTTATCTTGAACGATAAATGGTGGTGGCTTCGGTTCTAACCGAACAATGTAAGAGTCTACATCTGGCTGAGGATAGAACATGATGTTAGGCACGTAGTCCAGCAGTTCTATATCGGCTCGGTAATAGGTCGTAACCGTCAATCTTCCGTATTCCCTGCTTCCAACAGGTGCAACAAGTCTTTCCGCGAATTCCTTTTGAAAGGTGAGAATGGCACAATCAAACTTTTTCTCTAGAAGCCAGAATAGAATAGGAGATGCAATGTAAAAGGGCGGGTTAGAAACAACTTTATCAAAAGACGGTATCGGCACTTTGAGAACATCGCCTTTGACCAAATTCACATTTTCTAAGTCTTTGAGCTCTGTTCTTAGAGCTTCCATTAGTCGAGGGTCAACCTCAACAGCGATCACCTGCTTGCATTTTTCGGAAAGAAGCTTCGTCAGAAAACCTAATCCAGCGCCTATTTCCAGAACAACATCGTTCTTCTTAACTGTTGCATGAGAAACCATGAGCCTCAGTAAACCTTCGTCCGTCATGAAGCTTTGTCCTAGACGCTTCCTTGGCGAAATCTTGTGAGCATTTAGAAGGCGTCTGGTTTTCTTAAGCAAACTCATTATTTCCATCTGCTTTGCACGATACATCTCGAAGCATGTGGCAATTGAAAGATCTATATGGATGTGTTCAAGAAAAACTTCTCATTGAGCCCGAGTGAACAATCGATATTTGCTTTCGCCTGCCAATTCCTCTAGAATTCTTTTCGCAATAAGTTTCGCTGGGTTTGGCATGTTGGCTCTTTGTTGTAAATCGTCAAAGTTTTTGAAGGAGTTTCTCTCTCTTTCGTTGATTATCTGCCACATGTATTTCTTACCTATGCCGGGAATCAGTTCTAAGGCGTGCATTCTGGGAGTTATTGCTTGGGCTATATTGAAGAAGTTTATGAACCACCTTTCTCGGTTAAGCACGATTTGTACGATAACTCCTGGCAGTTCCATCTTTGCCGTGGAGGTTAATTCCTCATAACCCACTCGTCCAAGAATGTAGGTGACTTTGTCTCTGGAGTCTTTTCCAACATATACGCGTTCGTAAGGCTTAATGAAAGTACCCTCCTTAGCAACAGCTTCCAGAAGAGTGAAAAACTCCTCTCCAATCACCTGCACTAGGGCTCCTGCTCGATAGCCTGGTCTAGCGGTAGGTCTACCATGCGGCAGGAAATCTAGCACATATGCGTATTCTTCGTATCTTTTTTCCATTCTTTCCTCGCCTAACGCTAACATCAAATAACAGTTTATCTTCTATTATTAGAAGACCCTTTTATTCTCTTTTCCTGTATTCGTCTAAAAGGTTTAATATCTCTTGCAGCTTGGAAGTTTCTACTATTTTGCGTCCACCAGCTAGAAAGACTCGAACTTCTTCGATGCTTTCAGGCATGCAATTTACCAGCTGTACTGCCTCTTCTTTTTTCAACTCAAATTTTTCCATAAGATTCTTCACAAGCATTTCGGCTTTTTCTGTGTCGATGCGAGAGAATTTTGAAGTATAATCCAGTGATCTTCTTTGAAGCTGATCAAGTTTTTCTTCGCCTAGTGACTCCAGTATTTTTTTGACTTGAACCACTGTCAAAATCTTTTCTTTCGAGGGTTTTGTGGACATAGTTCCTTATCCCTCTTTGTGTGGTTCTAAATGCTCTGGGCGCACAATTATCTGTTTCGTCGCATCTCCTTGAGTTACATCCACCACGTAGGCTCGTCCTTTCATCTTTGCGATGACACCTATTCGCCCATGATATCTTCGGTGAGGCATGCCTTTGTGTATGCTTGGGTCAAGCTTTACAACAACCTTCTCGCCAGAAGTGTACTTGTGGAGAACTTTGCTTAGTCCGGTTTTCCCTCTTTCTCTAGGCTTTCTTCTCAGAAGCGCACGAGTCTTTGCGCGATAACCTTTAGATTTTCTCATCTAGGTCCTCTCTTCTTTTTTCACAATCACTTCTAGAACGTCCAATTCTAAGGGTTTGGCTTTCACATCTAGAATCTCCGCTACACTAGGACTTGTTCGCCCTTCGTCTCCAGTTATTAATTCCTTTATATAGAGGCCTCCTTGACATTGGACACGCATTTCCATTTTCCTAGGCTTTAACCTCTTTATCTTTGCCTTATATATGTGCTTTTCTCGAAAGAGATCGGCTCTCCTGTGGAGCACACGTTTAGGGGTTTGTTGACGAATAACTGTGTTTGTAAGCGTCTTTGCCAGCTCAGTCAACCTTTTCTTCGACATAGATTTATCGAATTCCACAATAACCTTGTACAGCTTTTGTGCAGCCTCAGTTTTCTTTAGTTTTCTCACGGTATCTTTTGTGGCCAACCGAAGCTTTGACACTTCAACTTTGCCTTTGGCTCTTTCATTAATGGTTTGCGCCAAGTTAAGAAGATCGAAGAATCTTTTCTTTGGTCTCTTTATTTCTATAACAAAAGGTCTGCCTTGTCCGAGCATTCTGGCGTCGATGTCTTCTCTTCCAGCTCCATGAAAGGCTATGGCTTCTCCTTCTGCGATTTTCAAGGTTGGTTCTCCAATGATTTCTTCAACCGATTCCTGATACATCTTGCCTGTTCCTTTGCATTGCTGGCAACCTTTTCCTCTGCACGTTGCACACAGCCATCTAGATTGGGGTATGCCTCGGACGAGTTTTCGATATCTGCCAGCAATGAATAGCGGGTTAACTTGAAGGCGGACTTCTCCAGAGAAGGGCTTAACGAGAACGACAATTTCTGGCCGTTTGTAGTCAGCGGTTTTCTCATTTACCTTGGATATCTCTTTACCCATCTCTCGACTGAAATCGTTGCGCATGCTTTCGCCGTGTTTCACCTCTAATTCGGCTTTGAACTCGTCTTCTCTTTCTTCAACTTCTATTGGAAGCTCGATGCCTACAAGAAAGGATGAGAACTCGTGGTCATTCAGTTTCTTTAGGGCGGAGTGAACTAGTTCGGGGATGGCGTTGAATGCGCCTTCACAAAGGTAACATTGCTGTCTTCTGCTAGGTCTCTTTCCCAGTTTCTTTAGGATTTCAACTGCCATGTCGAGTGAGCCATTTGCTGCTAACGTTTTGAGAAGCGCAATCCCGGATTTCCGTTTGGAAAGGGCTAGCTGGTGTCCTTTCATTGTTAGGAGAAGTTTAAGAGTTGCACCTCTTTCTTGGTTGTCGAGTCCATAGCCAAGTAGGGCGAATTGTCTTCCTAGGCAGTGGTCGCAGAGGGGGTGCCTTTTCAACATTTTCTGTGCTTTTTCGAGGATTTCCAACAGATAATTGCTCCTTCTTCTCCTAGCAGAAGGCATGGATTCGCGCTTGCGGCTGCCTTTATCTCATGGGCAGTTTCTTTCCGAAGATGGGTAGCGCCTTTTTCCTTCGCAGCGTTTTCATCATCTTCTTCATCATAGCATATTGCTTTAGCAGTTCTTTGACTTCTTTCTCTGCGGTGCCTGAGCCTCTTGCGACACGTTTTATTCTTGATGCGGTGAACATTTTTGGGTTGTCTCTCTCTTCTTGGGTCATGGATTGAATAATGACTCGCCACTTCTTGAGGTAATCCTCGGCTAGGTCCATTTTTTCTTCTGGTATATTGTAGGTCAGACCAGGTATCATCTTTATAATGCGTTTGAATGGTCCCATGCTTTTCATGGCTTCGAATTGTTCGTACATGTCTGTTAGGGTGAACTTCCCGGTTAAGAAATCTCGCATCTTTTTCTCAGGAACTTCCACTTCAGCTTCACGAACTTTTTCGATTAGGCTTTGTAGGTCACCCATGCCGAGCAGCCGGCCAACGAAACGTTCTGGAACAAAGGGTTCGATGTTTCCGGTTTTTTCTCCTGTGCCGATGAACTTGATTGGTGCGCCTGTTGCTGCAACTGCTGAGAGGGCGCCGCCTCCTCGGGCTGAGCCGTCGAGTTTTGTGACAATTATTGAGCCAATTGGGGTGGCTTCGTTGAAAGCTTTGGCTTGGATTGCGGCTTGTTGGCCTATGGTGCCGTCTATTACGAGGACTACTTCGTTTGGTTTGATCTCTCTTTCCAGAGTTTTCATTTCGTGAATTAGGCTTTTCTCTTCTTTGTGGCGTCCTGCGGTGTCAATTATGACAACCTCTTTGTCTGCGAACTGTTTCAGCCCACTTTTCGCGATTTTTGTTGGATTCTTTTGTTTTGGTTCGCCGTATAGTGGAACGTTTATGCTTTGGGCTAGCTGTTGTAGTTGTGCGTAGGCGCCTGGTCGATAGGTGTCGGCGCATACGATCGCTGTTTGCAGTCCTCTTTTTTGGAAGTAGCGTGCGAGTTTGGCGGCGGCTGTTGTTTTTCCTGATCCTTGGATTCCAACAAGCATGAGCATGTTTCTTTTGCCAGGTTCAATTTTCATAGGTATTGGCTTCTCGCCTAGGAAGCGAGTTAGTTCCTCGTAGACTACTTTGATTACGTGTTCACGTCTGGAAATGCCGGGAGGAACTTTGATTTTAAGTGACTTTTCTTCGATCCGTTTTGATGTTTCAAGAACAAGTTGGACGTTTACGTCTGCTTGAAGCAAGGCTCGTTGCAAGTCTCGTGTGAGTTCTTTCACTACTGCTTCATCGACTACTGGGGCTCGGAAAACTTTTCTTAGGGCATCATATAATGAAGAGCCTAAATGTTCGAGGGCCATGGCTTTCTCTTCAACCATAGACTTGCCGCGCACTTAAATAGGTATTGTGTACAAAATAGCACGGCAACCATTATGTCCATGTATTGAGGAAATGTTAAATGCCCTTACGTCTCATTCTTCATGAGGAGCTTTCGAGTGAAATATGTGGTTATCCCACAGATTTGTACCGTAATGACTTTCGGAGCTTCGATATTTCTGTGGTTTTTTCTGCCTACGGTAGCGATCACTAGGTCGATGGAGGGAATGCCGCTCTACGCAATCCATCCTCTATTCACAATAGCATTCTTATTGTCACTATCCACCGTGACAGTTTGGTTCATCACGTTTGGGTTCTTTCTACATAACACGCGCAAACAAACGCTGGTCTTAGAAGAAATCATGGATAAGAATTTTCTTGAAGTCTTCTTGGTGGTCTCTACTATAGTTGTTGCTCTATCTGGGTGTATAGCGTTCTCTGAAAGAATTCATCTTGAAACTTTCAGCGCTGACAGACAGGGTCTTCGTCCACCTCTTCCTGGTCTCCGGCCACCTAATCCTTTTTCACTTCTTTATGGTATCGGCATTCTTCTTTGCGAACCTGTATGGATAATCATGATCCTATCGAAATTCTTACGCACACTCAGGGTGTGTGTGCAGATGGAAAAAACTTAACTTCATTCGATTTATTTCCCTTCACAAATGATAGTTCGAGTTGCTCGCATTGCGATAAAGACCAGACGAGTCTAGGCGTTTTGGGTTGTTTTACCACAACTTTTTTGTTAAGCTTCAGGCACCTCTTAGCTCTAGAGGGACTGTTATGGCTGAAATCGTCAATATTGTGGAAAAAAAGATTGTTCCTTCTAACGCCATAATGCTCAACGGCTTACCCGATGTTGGACTTGTAGGTCTAATAGCTACATCACACATGATATCCGAACTCAAACTAACCGAACTAGCCCACGTGGACTCCGACCGTCTTCCACCCATAGTTGTGTTACATGACGGCCTACCTTATCCACCAATCAGAATCTTCGGAAACACCAACTTTGTTGCTTCTCTTTCGGAAACAGCCATACCTGCAGACGTAGTCCAGCCCTTCGCGCGAAAACTTGTAGAATGGGCACAATCAAAAAACGTCAAGCTGATGGTTGCAATGGGAGGTTTACCTGTTCAAAACCGTCAGGATATCAAAGAGCCAAGGGTCTTCGGTGCCGCTTCCAACAACTCGCTTCTTAACCTGCTAAGCGAAAAGAACATAGGGATACTTAAGAGCGGCTACATGGTTGGACCCTACGCGCTTCTAATGCGCTACTGTGCGGAAAAGAATGTTCCAGCGATTGCCTTGATGGCGGAGTCATTTTACAAATATCCAGATCCCGAAGCCGCAGCCGTCACCATAAGAGAATTCAGCAAAGTCAGCGGATTGAAGATTGATCTATCAAAGCTCAAAGACAAAGGCGAAGAGATACGGTTGAGAGCAAGAGATGTCATGAAACGCACTGAACGGGAGCTGGGCCGCATGAAAAAGACTCAGGAATACGACCTTCCCTTATACATTTGAGGAGGATATAGCGTCATGCAGGAAAAACGAAGAAAACGTTCAATCTCTGACATGATAAGAGACTACATAGAAGACATCCAAGATCTGGCAGAAGAACTCTTGGAACCAATATTCGCAGAACGCCCAAGCTGGGACGCTAGATCGTGTTGCCTTGAACCCCTCTGCAGTGTTTCAGTGACACCAGATGAAGTGATTGTTACGTCTGATCTGCCAAACATAGACCCCGATGCCATAGAGGTGACACCAATAAACGCAGATACTCTAGAGATAAAGGCGAAGATGAAACGCAAAATCCGTTTCGATGAGCTGGGCATAACCCACCGGAAAGGTGAGTTCCAGTTTTTCCGATGTCAAATAGACATGCCAGTGCCCGTTAACATGGACCAAATAAAAGCAGAGTTCAAGGGCGGAATATTAGAGATTCACTTACCACGAAAGAAAGGCCACAGAGAAAAGGACCTGTAACTCTCAGGTGGACAAAGATACAGTCTTCTCAAACTTCCAAAACGAAGTAGCTAGCACGCATCGATCAACACGGTTTCCTTCACAAATACGCGTGAAAGCTTCCAAAACCATGTATCGGCAAACAACCGCAAACCAGCCACAGCGGGTACTGCGTGCTCCTGCCAAACCAGACCGTGGCTTACCTAGAGAGCCTTTTACCACTTTTGAGTTGGATTTTGGGTTCTGAAGGTTCAATAGGTAGACTGGCGCTTTTTCTCCACAATCTCTGTGCACCATCTCCTGTTTAGCTTCATTCGAAAGTTTGAAACTAGTGCCTTCAACATCGGCAGCAAATTGTCTGCCTCTGCTATGTCTTTGTGGTTTTCGATGGGCAAATACAACGCCAAGATTTCCTCTGGGATCAGAACTCTATGGAACTCCATGAATAGGGAGCTGGCGCGTTCAGGAGTACGTCAAACAGGATATCAATATGATAGAATTCGTCGAGAGAATGTGTTTGATCCTCTATCGGTCTCAACGCTAAGCGTGCGCGCGCGTTTTCTAATCTATATTAGTATCATAATATGGGGAAAATTCGCGGGAGACCCCCTTTCGCAGATTCTCTTGGGGAGAGTGTAATTAGGTATTCTGCCAACGCGTCGGAAATTGGCTGACCAGTTGCTTTCTGAAAATAGCTATAGCCTGGAGAAGGGTTGACCTCCAAGCAGTAGACCTTATCTGGATTGACAATTAAATCGATTCCTACAAAAGACAGTTGGCATATGTGGGCGAGTTTTAGGCACTTCTTCCGCATCGCAATAGTTAATTCATATGGTCTAAACTTCAGCGAGGTTCCTTCCTGAACGGCATATCGGTAGTCTGTGGCAGAAGTCAGAATCTGGGTAGCGAACAACCTCTTCCCAATAACGTGGACACGAACATTAAAGCCTTCAATCTTATGTTGAAACTGCGTAGGAAGGTAACGCAGCGACTTGATCCTTTTTACAGACTTCTCATCTAGGCAGCCAACAATCGATCGAATAGAACTTATGGATTTATAAATTAGCGGGCTGTTTGAAAATGCAAACTCCGACAAGGACTGTAAGTTGTTTGTAATCATTGTTTCAGGGATGGCAAAACCGGATTGCCGTATAAGCAAAGCTTGGTATGGTTTGGAGTTATTAGACATCATTGGTCGCCGGCGGTTGACAACGCGAACTGGGAGAATATCGAAAAGATCCATAAGGGAACGCATAATCGAGCGGGTTTTGCTGACAACCTGTAAGGAGTTACCTGAACTAAGGAGGACTTCAGGTTTCACGAAGCGGTGGTACACGCTACAGATTTCTTTTATTTCAACAGCCTTCCCATCTACTCTGAGGTGACCGGCAATGCCACGGTCAGTCACTTGCCAGCGGAGCTGAACTTGATCGGCTAGCTTTTCTTGGTCTAAAGCTATGAAGTCGGCCCCCTTTCTAAGAAGCGACTGGACAAGCATGGCAACTGGCGCCTCATCTGCAATGCCACAAACGAGAGTCACCATACTACTTCCCTTTCCCAACGGCGAAATTGATGATATGCTCGAATATCGCATCCCCGAATGCTGTAACAGCTAAGGTCGGTGGTCGTCCGCAGCCTGAAAAGATCCATGTGTCTTTTGCCGTAACATGGAAATAATACTCTGCCACGTTAAGGTTTAGCCACTTGTGAAGAGTTCGCAGACGAGTTCTAACCAGACGCGGGATTTGACGGTAAGTAATAGGTGTGAGTGTATCTTCCGAATCCAGTGCACATGCGAAAAACCGGCTACCCACTAAGGCCACGGACATCATCCTGCCGGGTATTTCTTCCGTAACTCGGAAATGATTTTCTTTTTGCTCCAAAAGAGATAGATCAACTCTGCTTGAGCTTTTTTCGCTGATCCAAGCATCTCCCAAGTCGGCGTAACGTGCTGTAACTCCACTTGAAAGCAGTTCTGCTGTAACCTTCCCAGATTCCAAAGAAACAATCGCTGGTATCTGAAAACCTAGACGGTGGGCAAAATACAATATTTCAGGCGTAGACAACAGAGTGCCAGCCATTGTATCTAAAGCAGGCGGATTCACAACTTGGCAGGGCAAGCTTGCAAGGATTGCTAGCCACAGTGCTTGGGTCTCCCAAGCAGCATATTCCGCGTCTTTTGATGAGAACTGGTCCCATAGCTTTGGCTCGAAGGCATTTATTCCGCAGTAAACTCCATCTATACAATGGCTCTCGATGGAGGTGCCCTGAAAGCTTAACTGGAACTTAACACCCTTGTCTGATAGGTGGAAGACGAGCACCAAATCGCGAGCTATCTCAGCGCTAGTTAGTACTAATGTCTCTAGCCCTTTGCGTTCCGCGACATTTTTTAACCTGCGACTGAATTCAGTTAGCTGCTGATCCAGAATCAGAAACAATGTTCTATTTTGCTCTTTTTCGTTTTCTCCGCGCTTTCGGTTTTACTTCAGGACGTTTTTCAGATGAGATAAACGGCGTAAGCTTTTTGACAATCTTTTCCAGTCGATCCATTCGCTCTCCTAGCTCATCATACGCTATTCGGAATTGCTCAAAGGGCATTCGGAACCCTGGACCTTCGTAAGTTTGTTTCGGCTCTAAAGCCTGCTTGGGCTCCCTCACCTGCTTGGGCTCCCTCACCTGCTTGGGCTCCCTCACCTGCTTGGGCTCAAGCCACTCTTTGGGCTCTTTCCATTCTTTCCATTCTTTCCACTCCTTAATAGGTTTGATCGTGGTTAGACAGCGACATAGAAAGACCCTTCTAGCAAGATCTGTTGAGGACTCGGATATGACAGGGTTATCTATAGCGATGGCATAGTCATAGGCTTCCCATGCAGAAATTAAGGTATTCAAGTCGTCGTCAGCCGAGATTGCTAAAGCTGTCCCATCACCTCGGACGCCAGCCATTGCAGAAATCCACATTTCAGCCCAAGGATCAAAAGGCCAGCCTCCTGCAGAACTCTGGTCCCCAGGAACAGCCGCTTGGAAAACGGTGTTTGCAGCCGGGCTATTGTCCATTATAGGTTGGGAAAATGACCCTGAGGCACACTGTTCCATGACAACCAGCAATGTCTTGAATGCTGGTAGTGTAGCGAGGTCTGCAGCAAAGTCACTTGCATAGTAATTGCCACCATATGCACTCAGATAACCGCCGTTCTCATCAAACCAGCCATGATTGTTGGTATGAACTAGAAGGCAATCCCAAGGACGGATACGTGTTTTCAGGTCGTTGATCACATTCTGGAAACCGGCGCGGTCGCCTCTGCCATTGACAACCAACCTCCATGCTGATCCGTCTGGTCCAAACCCCGCGGACGCAGGTGTTTCCCACGACATCTGATTGTAGTTTATGGTGCCATCATAATTCAAGACATATATATCTGCAGAATCGTAGCCGTAAACGTCCACCAGCGTTCGATACAAGAATTCCATGTCGTTCACATGACGGCCATTTGATGCCCCAGAGAACAAAATGGCATAGCGCTTCCCTCGAATCCAGAACTTTAGCGGAAAGGGAGCTATTTTGGCGTAGGCACTTAGCTTGGCAACATCAAATCTTATCCTTGACTTTTTTTTTCGTTTGTAACGTTCGACGGTTTCGCTACTCCGGAACAACTCAAGTGTTTTTGGCTTTTTATGTATGAAATACGGGAACTTTGCTGGAACTTTACGGATAAACTCGCCAGTTTTTGCTTCGTAGAGCAAGTAGTGGCAACGATGACCGAAGTTCTTTCCCGGTTCATCATCCACGAACACCACATAGGTTGGCCTGTCGAACTTGAGTTGCTCCGTGACTATGTCAATACTCTCGCCTCTTTGCATCATCTTGTGGTCCAGATAAAGCAGAAAGTCTTGGTTGCCATCATTATTGAGAAGAACGCGCTCCTCTGATTTCTTCTTGATTTTTTCGAAGACCTCTTTCAAAACCTAACCCCCAGTTTTATTCTAGATTGATTAACTGCCGACTTATTAAGATTTCCATTTTTGGCTCTGTCAAGTTGTCGGTTGATTGGGAACGCCCAAAATCGGTTGATAAAATGTCTATTGCGGAGTATCATATTGACGTTAATGAAACATCTCACAGTTCATTTCAACAATCTTTTCATTGTGGTATTCGCCCTCCAGCATATCAATCAAGAATCTTGTGAATGGCAGTAACGCTGTTTCTGTTCCCTTAAGTAGTCCATTGCCAGACTTAGGGAATAGATATGCAGCTAGCTGGGTTAGCTTTGAGATAGGTTCAGCATCGGATTGGCGTAATTCATTCGCAATTCCAAGGTTTCTGCAAGACAATACTAGAGTATATGTGTTTGAGCATCTTGAAGAACCGACGGATTCTGCAGCCCCTATTATCCCTAAAACATGCTCTATTCTAATTCCACTGAGCATCTAGATTCTCTTAGAGAATTGATACACGATGCTCCCTGTCATAATAAGGGAGAACCAGTGGAATGTCCATACCCTAACTGTCAAGTCTAGTCCAGGCTCTCAACCAGGATAGAAAACTATGTGTGCTACGTTTAAGCAAGGAATGATGATAGAAGTGCGCTTCCCCAGCCTGGGCAATAATTGGGAATCACACCATGAATTTATAGTGCCTTTGTTTCGGGTTGAGTTCTATATGTGTCCACAGCTGTTGCGCGCTCTAAGGAGTTGAGAAAGGGTAGCCAATAATGATTATCCATTGGAGGCTGAGTAAATTACTTACTCTTCAGTTTATCGAGAACTGCCGCAATTATGATTGGAAACGCAATGGTGGCGTCGCAGATTACTGTTACTGCCTTACCTTCAGGCTTGATTTTGCCCCAGCTTATGGCTTCCTCAAGAGAGGCGCCGCTCAAGCCACCAGGTTCAGGTCTATCCATGGTGATCTGCACCGCTAGATCTACGCCTTCTCGAAAAGTGTTGGCGAACAGCGCAAAGTGCTTTGGAAAACCTCCGCCTAGAATAATAATACCTACTTTTTTTGCTTCGTATACCTTGTCCATAAGCGTGCTCACGTCGAGAAGCGGATCGACATGCATTGTTTTGTCCTGACCGTAGACCCAGAGTTGAAAGCCAGCAATTGAATCCACAAAAGCAGGACAGATGATTGGTACGCCTTTCTTTGCAGCTGCCGCAAGAATAGAATTCTGGTCATCAATCTGTTTGCCTATCTCATAGAGCAGTTCCGTTGCTGAAAGACATCGTCTTTTCTCTTCAGGTATGGTTTCTAATACTTTGAAAAGCCACTTTTCCAAAGCCATGAAGGCCTCTTGTTGAATGTAAATGTCACCTATTCTGCCTATGTCTCTAGCCTTAAGCCGCTTATCCTCAGCCGCAAAAGTGCCGATTCCATGCTGAAAACCCACTGCCTCAACCATATCATGAACCATGTTGGCACCAGTTGTAACAACGACATTCACGTGTTCCTGTTCAATCAAGTCACAAATAACTCGACGAAGACCAGCAGGAACCAAGGCGCCAGCCAACGTTAGAAAGACTGTGCAATCGGGGTCACTGAACATCTCTGTTACAAGCCCAGCTGCCTTGCCAATTCTACCTGCACCGAGAACCCCTGCAGTATCCATCTCTTCAACAAGCTTGCTCACAGTCATTTCCGCGTGTAATTCCATGTGTTTAACATGTTTCATCGATTCCACTCTCTGCTCAGCATTTCACAATTATTCCGATTACACTACTTAAAGAGTTTAAGCACGGTAGGTTAAAATACGGGCTCATAATTGTTTTCTAATCCCCAACGTGGAATGAGCGTGCCAACTTTGGAAAAGCCTGTTAGGATCACGGACACAACCTTTCGAGATGCCCATCAGTCTCTAATGGCCACGCGGATGCGAACTGACTCAATGCTTCCAATAGCTGAGAAAATCGACGAGGTCGGCTTCTTCTCACTTGAGGTTTGGGGAGGTGCCACCTTCGACGTTTCCATACGGTATTTGAGAGAGGACCCTTGGGAGAGACTTCGCCTCTTAAAGGAACATGTATGCAAAACTCCACTGCAAATGTTGCTCAGAGGACAAAACATTGTGGGTTACAAGAACTACCCAGACGATGTTGTTGAGAGATTTGTTGAAAAAGCATCGGAAAATGGGATTGACATCTTTCGAATCTTCGACGCGCTTAATGACACACGAAACCTCGAGACCGCTATAAAAGCAGCAAGCAGGGTTGGTTCTCATGTCCAAGGCACAATCTGCTACACCTTAAGCCCGGTTCACACGGTTGAGCATTACTTGGAAGTTGCCCAACGTCTTGTTGAGTTAGAATGCGATTCTATTTGTGTCAAAGACATGGCTGGAATGTTGGCGCCAAAAGACGCTTTTCAGCTTATTTCAGCCTTGAAAAGAGAAGTGGGTTTACCCGTCCATCTGCATTGTCACAGCACAAGCGGTATGGCTCTGATGACATATCTTCGTGCATGCGATGCTGGAGTTGACATCATCGACACTGCCTTTTCTTCACTTGCAGGAGGCACATCTCAGCCTCCGGTTGAAACAGTTGTAGCGGCTTTGAGAGACACGTCTTGTGACCCCGGCTTTGACATGCAATTACTTGTGGAAATAGCTGTATATTTCAAAGAGTTGCGGGAGAAATACTTTGATCCTCTGAGGCTTATCGACCCTATTTCAGAGCGGGTTGATCCATCCATACTGATTCATCAAATCCCAGGTGGCATGTTCTCCAATCTAATATCGCAATTAAAAGAGCAGAATGCACTTGGCAGACTAAAAGAAGTCCTAGAAGAGGTGCCCAAAGTCCGAAGAGAACTGGGATATCCCCCTCTGGTAACTCCAACAAGCCAACTGGTTGGAACGCAAGCAGTTTTCAACGTGCTCTCAGGCAAGAGATATAGCATCGTGCCAAACGAGGTGAAAGACTACGTTAAGGGTTTGTATGGCAAACCGCCAGCACCAATCGACGAAAAAGTCAAAAGAGAGATAATTGGAGAAGAAAAACCCATTACAGGTCGCCCTGCCGACCTACTCAAGCCAAGTCTCGAAGCAATTCCAAAAGAAGTGCAAAAACTCATTAAAAGCGAAGAAGATGTTTTGACTTACGCTCTTTTTCCGAAAGCCGCGGTAGATTTTTTCCAGAAGAGGAAGCTTAAAAGAGAAGAAGAGAAGAGCGTTACGCTTACTGAGATGAAAAGGCAAGAGCTAGCTGAGGTTGCCGCGGTCTCAGCAGCCATTGCTTCTTACTTGACCAGCAAAAATGAGGCTCTAGCGGTGATTCCAGCCAGAAGAGCTACAGCGCTCTCAGCTTGGAGTCTTGCTGGCAGGAGAGAGCTGGCAGAGTCGCTATGGGGTTCCTATTTTGAGAGCGCATGAAATTCTCGTAGATGGCAAATCATATAAGGTGAAGTTGGGGACATGCACTCCTGGAGCTCTGTTTTCAGTTAAGGTCAATGGAAAAGATGTTGAAGTGGAAATCAATGATGAGTTAGACTACAAGTCTCCATTTACCGTCACGGTCCGAGGCAGGTCGTACAAGATAGAATTAAAACGAATTGATAGAAAGTCGCCATTTCCAATAAGCGTCAACGAAATTCCTTTCAGTGTTCAATTCAAAACTGCAAAGAGAAAGATTGCGCAAATAACTACGCCTTCTGTTGCGGTTCTTGCTCGCAAATCTTCAAGGAAAACTGTGAGAGAAGGAGAAATCCTAGCTCCAATGGCGGGCAAGATTGTCTCAGTTAAAGTGAAAAAAGGTGACGCAGTGAAACTTAATGATGTTCTTTGCACGTTAGAAGCCATGAAAATGGAAAATGAAATCACAGCAACGAAGTCTGGAGTAATTGAGGAAGTTGTTGCCTCAGAAGGTTTGGCTGTTAATGAAGGAGAAGTACTAATGAAAATAAGGTAGGAGTACGCTGATGGGTTTTCAGCTAGAATATAGCTGGAGCCTTGTATTCTCCATAGATGCCTTTCAGAACTTCACAGATTTCTCCAATTGTAGCATGTTTCTTTGTAGCAGTCAAAATATGTGGCAAGAGATTTTCGTTGTGTTCAGCAGCGTCACGTAGCTGATTTAGAACCTTTTCAACAACGCGACTGTTTCTCTCTCTCTTAATCCTATTTAGTTTCTCAACTTGGTGTTTCTCTATAGATGGGTCTACTCGCAAAATTGTGATCGGCTCCTCTTCCTCGGTGGTAAACTCGTTAACACCAACAACTATTCTCTCTTTGCTTTCCACTTCCTTTTGATACCGATAGGCGCTCTCCACGATCTCTCTTTGCATGTAGCCCTTTTCGATAGCTGCTGTTGCGCCTCCTAGATTGTCGATCTTTTCGATGTAGCGTGCCGCGTCTTCTTCAATCTGATTGGTTAAATATTCAATGTAATAGGAGCCTGCAAGTGGGTCAACTGTGTCTGCAACGCCGCTTTCATAAGCAACAACTTGCTGAGTTCGCAAAGCTATCCGTACAGCCTCCTCGCTTGGTAAGGCGTAGGCTTCATCAAAAGAGTTTGTGTGTAATGACTGAGTTCCGCCTAAAGCCGCAGCCAAAGCTTGAAGAGTAACCCGCATAATGTTGTTCCGAGGCTGCTGAGCCGTCAAGGTAACCCCGGAGGTCTGCGTGTGAAATCTCAATCGCCATGCCTCTGTGTTTTTGGCTTTAAACCTTTCACGCATGATCTTTGCCCAGAGTCTACGGGCGGCTCGGAACTTGGCGATCTCCTCGATAAAGTTGCTGTGCGAAGCAAAGAAGAAAGACAGTCGCCTTGCGAATTCCTCGAGGTTGAGCCCTTTTTCTATGGCGGCTTGAACATAAGCTATTCCATTAGCTAAGGTAAACGCTATTTCCTGTGTGGCAGTGGCTCCAGCTTCCCGTATGTGGTAGCCGCTTATGCTTATTGTGTTCCATCTAGGCATGTTTCTTGAGCAGTATTCGAATATGTCCGTAACCAGTTTCATAGATGGTCGCGGTGGAAATATGTACATTCCTCGGGCAACATACTCTTTTAGTATGTCGTTCTGAATTGTGCCGCCTAATCGAGCTTGCGCTACACCCTGCTTTTCCGCTACTGCGACGTACATTGCCAACAGAATCTGCGCTGGAGCATTTATGGTCATGGAAGTCGTAACCTTGTCTAAGGGGATGCCTTCAAACAATGTTTCCACGTCCTGCAAAACGCTGATGTTCACACCAGCCTTCCCAACCTCCCCGCTAGACATGGGATGGTCACAGTCGTAGCCTACTTGAGTTGGGTAATCAAAGGCAACGCTAAGTCCGGTTTGACCCTGTTGAAGCAGATATTTGAATCGTTGATTAGTTTGCTCAGCAGTGCCAAAACCAGCGTATTGGCGCATGGTCCAGAGACGACCACGATACATGGTAGGATAAACGCCACGAGTATAGGGATATTCACCTGGAAAGCCTAGGTCTCGCGAGCAATCGAGCTTATGAACATCAAGAGGAGTATACACTCTTTCAACTGGAACGTTTGAACTCGTAACGAAGAGCTTCTTTCGCTCTGGAAACCTTGCTAGAGTCTTCTCTGAAGCTCTTTTCCAAGCTTTTCTCCGTTTTTCAATCTCTTTCAGCTTTTTTTCAGTGAACATTTCTAATCCGCTACCTTCCCGCATAGAAAATCTAAATACGCGTACGATTTAGAGTTTTGCATGTAATTATCGAGTTGGTGAACTAGTTGCGTTCTCGATTTACGGCTGGCCTCCTTGATTGTTTAAAGCAGATTAAACCTAAGGAGTTCAAGGTTGTAGTTATGCCTGACTTTTTCCTAGACCGCCTGCTAATTTACAGCGGTGATGGCAAGAAGTTCGCTAAAGATATGGCGGAAGTTGCAGGACGTAAAGGAGGAAGTATCCATGGAATCAGACAGGCAGAGTTGCGGGGTGGAAACGCAACCAACACAGCAGCTGCTTTGGCCAAGCTTGGCGCTAGAGTTTCTCCCATAATTAGTACGAGTTCATTTGGGCTTCACTTGCTCAAGTTCTATTTGGAGCCTCTAGGTGTGGACCTTTCCCATATCAAAACGCAAGGCAGTATGGCGCTCACAACAGCGTTCGAACTTCTTCACGAAGACGAAAGGGTGAATGTTATGATGAGCACATTAGGTTCTTTACCAGACTTCGGTCTAGACAGCTTAACAAAGAACGATTTCAAGGTATTGCAACAGGCAGATTACATCTGTGTTTTCCATTGGGCCTGCACCCATCGCTTCGGAACAGAGCTGGCCGAAGGAGTCTTTCGATATGTGAAAGAAGAGGGGAGAGGAAAGACCTATCTCGATACATCTGATCCAACGCCTAACTTAGAAGCCGTTCCAAATCTCATAAACAGAGTTCTTTCAGGAAAGCACATCGATGTTCTAAGTGTCAATGAAAACGAAGCCTTAATGTACGCATCTCAACTTAGCGAAGAGATCAATCTTCTGCGCCGGAAATTGAAGCCAGAAGAGCTGACAATGGAATGCGCAAGAACCTTAGCTAAAAACCTTTCAGCGCGGATAGACCTTCACACGACAACATTCTCGGGTTCATTTACACCGAAGAAGGAGGTCGTAGTTCCTGCTTTTAAGGTTCAAGTTTTGCGGTCTACTGGAGCTGGAGACTCCTGGAATGCGGGCAACATTTGGGGCGATGCTTTGCACATTCCAGATGTTTGCAGGTTAACTTTGGCTAACGCTGCGGCTGCTTACTATATTTCTGATCCAGTTGCTGAACACCCAACATTGTCTCAAATAGCTGAATTCTGTCTGAATTCGAGAACACAATAATGGAGAGGCTAAACTGAGCTCAAATGCAGTATTTGCTTCTCCAGTTTTTGTAATGTTCCTAGGCGTTCAGTAGCTTCATATTTTAATATTCGAAAGGTTTCGGAAGCCACAGGATCGCGACGATATAGAACAGCCAGATACATGCTAACCACATCGAGTAGGAATATCAGAGAGAAGAGTCTGCTCAGTGATGTTTTGCCTTGAGGCTTCAGTTCAATCACTGATCGAGCTTGCTTAGAGAAGAACTTCACTTTTAGAGCTTCGATTCTCGTCTTAACCTCTAAGGGTTCTATCTCTAGATCTCGTAGCAAAACCAAAGTATAACGTTTCAAAACACTTGAAGACGCTTCCCAACCCATTATCTCGTTGTGATTAAGCTCAGGGAAAACATCAAATCTAGCTGGAAGTTTGCAGTTCTCGTTGACCTGGCATTTAAAGCGAAGGCCCACGCTCTTGTAAGGATTGTAACAGTAGACAACAGGTATGGTTCCAAAGATTTCAAGCGCAACCTTCTTGGCAAGATTCCGCTCGATGGTCACCTCGACAGCAAGCTCCTCCGCTAATTTGTCAACAGTATCAATCGCGTCTCCCATTTCCCTCTCCACCTTTTCCACTGAAAGAACCTGCAGTTGAGCCAACAAGTATGGAAGAGGTGCAAACAAGTAAGGCAGAGAAACTCTAGCAGCTGCCATTTCTGGTAATCCAATTAAAGGCAGTTCTAAGGCTTTTGCCGCTCTTCCTAGAGAACCATTTGATGATATTGCAATGATCTGGCAACCTTTCCTTGCGGCATCAAGCATGCAACTCAAAGTTTCCTCGGTGTCACCTGAATAGCTTATGAAGAAAACAAGTGATTTTTCATTCAGATATGCGGGCAGGTGATAGCCCCGAACAGTTTCGATTGGAACCTCAATCTCGTTCCCAATCCAATCTTTAAGAATGTCCCCTGCAATTGCAGAGCCACCCATTCCAGCTAAAACGACATTTTCTACATCTCTGTAGTGAATTATACGCTGACCAACTTTCACATGTTCAGGCAATGCAAAGGCCTTAATGTTCTTCACTGCTTTCCTTAGATTTCTGGAGAAGTCAAATTCATCCTTGAACAGACCACTCTTATCTAAACGAAAAATGGCTTCTTTATCATCTAAGGTTTTCATATCTGCAACCTTTGTCATGCATCTCACTCTCAATTTCACTACTGTAACTCAAATCTGCGTTTAACAACCCTTGCCTTTCTTCTTTCTTCGCTCGTGAGCTTAAAGATTTTTTTCAACAATTCAATGTCCTCTCGAGTTTGCATTGCACCTCTGCGCGTGAAGATTCGCTTCTGGGTCTCAATAGCCGACTGCAAAAAGAGTTCAGTGGGCTTTGCACCAAGGCTTTTCGCCCACAAAGTGAAGGAGGGAACGTCCTCTGTGACGAAGCCGTGAGCATGCGATGAAACGCCTATCCTTTTGCCTGTATAAACTTGTGTCCCGATAGATGTTTTAGCATAATCGCCTATGAAGCATCCGACTTTGAGAGAACGAGTATCTATCTTCTTTTCTTTTATGGTGACTTTTACTGTTCCGTAGGTATTCTTGAGGTCTGAGTTTGTGGTGTCGGCGCCGATGTTGACCCACTCGCCAATGTAAGAGTGCCCAACATAGCCAGTGTGGTATTTGTTTGTGCAGCTGTGAAGAATCGTTGCATCTAATTCCCCGCCAACCCGGCAAACCTTTCCAATATGGCAACCTTCCCGTATAAGCCCAGACGCAACAATTGTCTTGTGTCCAATGTAAGCAGGTCCAGTGATTCTTGAGCCTGCGTGCACTATGGTTTCTTTGCCGATGTGAATTGGGCCACTTCTAAGGTCCAAGACGGCGAACGCTTCGATAGAAGCTCCTTCACCTAGGTGTAAATTCGAAGCATCCCCATACAAGACGGCTTGCTTGTCTATTGTTCCCTCGGAGCCTTTCTCCTGGATCAACTTGAAATCTTTTCTGATTAACTCTGCACAATTGCTGACCAAATCCCAAGGATACGCCATAGATAGCGTGTTTTGTGTCTTCAAAATCTTACATCCTTTAACGATTCGCTTCAACTGACGTTGGGTAATAGGTTTGCAGAGCGTCTCAGCGTGTTTCTCAGCAACCTTTCTGCTCAAATGGGCTAGAATGACTCTTCCATCTTGCACCATCGCAACGTTTCTGTCAAGTTTCTTTTGAATCAACTGCTTTATTTGCCTCTCGACTACTAGCGTGCCGTTCACGAGAATGAGATCGTCATTTATTGCGTCTGGATTGTTTATGAAGCGTATATCATGTTGTTTAAAGGTAGGTACTAGATAATCCCTCGTGAAGAGCAAAAGGGAATGATCTGGAAACACTTTCTTGAGGCGTTCTAGAAAACTGAAAATCCCGCTTTTGAGTTCGAAAACTGGTTTTGAATAGGTGAGAGGAAAGAAGTTTTCGAAAGTGTCATCTTCAAACAAAGATATTATCATCTGACTTGTCTCCCCTACGTGTTGCTAAGTAGCAATAGATAAGGAGCTTTCAGCTTTAAAATTAGTGTGAGTTAAGCTTCCATCTTTCCTGAAAGCTTTGCTGTTTGGGAATAATATTCTTGCGCAGCTTTTAGAGCCTTTTCTGCGTCTACCTTTTTTGAGAAATATGCAAAGATCTTTTTGTATTCTGGGTTTGACTCTAGTTCCTCACATTTCTTGAAGAACTTCTGAGCTTGCTTCAGTTTTCCTTCATAGAGAGCTAATTCTCCAGCTGCTTGATAGTTGATTCTTGCTCTTAGAAGGTCTTTTCCCTTTTCGAACCCTTCAGCTCTTTTGAGGTAAAAGTCCATCCCTTCGTCGCGTAACCTCGCTGGATCAATGAGCACCGTATGGTTTAGCACAGTGAGAAGCTCAGTGTCGTCTCCGCAAAGCCTTTCCAGTAAGGACAATCCAGTGGATTTGGGTTTCTTCTCTTCCCTCTTCTTCTCTGGTTCTTTTTTCTTTCTGAAAAATCCTAGTGGTGTCATGTTCGGTTATTAATGGGGCGAAAATAAAAGTGTTTCTGCTTGGCCTAAATATGTTGAAATGCAAAACTCTTTTAACAGCAGTGACAAATTAATGCGAAGGTGAAGGGAAGTTGTCGGTGGCTCAAAGAAAGTTTTTTGGAGAAATCGGAGCTTTACTTGAGAAATCGGTTATAGTTGTAACTATTAACGGTAAATCTTACACAGGAAGCCTTGTTGGCATAAACCCTGACACGCTAAGTCTGTGTTTGGCTGAGGCTAAGGATGATAAGGGACATGCCATGCATAGAGTGGTCTTGAGCGGCAATGTGGTTGCTCAGATCTTAGCCGTGGAGAAACCCTTTGATCTCAAAGCCCTAGCTGAAAGGCTGGAAAAAGTTTTTCCAACAATGGTCAAGCTCTATGAAGATAAGGGATTCATTTGGGTTATGGACAAGGTTAAGGTCACTGAGAAAGGTGTGGTTGAGGGCACTGGACCAGCCGCTGAAAGAGTTCAAAAAGTTTATTCGTTGTTTGTTAGGGAAGGCTCAGGTTAAATGTGCCAGCGAAACCGCTGCTCTTCTTTTTCTTTCTCTTTATTTGGCTGAGAAGCGAGACCAAACGATTCAAGAATTTTACTGGTTGTCTCCACAGCTGAGTTTAGACGATTTAAATCCATGTCTAAATGTAGCATTTTGCTGATTGCCCCTAAAATCTCCCGGGCCGCGGAGGCGTCTGGATAGTAGCCAGAGGTTTCAGCGAGGAGACAGAAACCTTTCATGTTTCGAAGTTTGCCTAACCCAACAAGAAGCCCAGCTACACCGAAAATCTGGCCTTCAATTATCTCCGCGCCCAAATCAGATGCATCTTTAAGGGCCTCAAGGTCTGACGCCGCACAATAGAGTTTTGGGGGGACGTCAACTTTTTCCCTTTTCCTTAGACCGCCTAACGTCAAAATGTAGTGGCAATCCAGTTCATCTGCAATGTCTAGAATGCGCCCGCACAGTTCGTATTGCCCGATTGTGGTTAATGCTTGGGTGTTGCCATGAAGAATTATTAGGTCGCGTTCTTTCTCCCGACCCTTATGATAGTATAGTTCGTTTGTTGGAAAGCGTGTCTTGCCATTTTCAGCTGTGATTGCGAAGTCTTGAAAGGAAGAAGAGTGGATTTCTGCGAAACGCTTGGCTTTCAACTCTTGAATGAGATGTAACGCAGCGATGTTGGCAACAAATCCTATGCCGGGTAGTCCCTCAATTAAAACGGGATTAGTTAAAATGGGTTTTTCATATATTTTGGCGGTGCAGGTCATGATGGAGATTCCTCTAGGCCAGATTATATGAGTGAGCAAATGTCCTTATAAACATCATTAAAGACATAAGTGCGTTCTTGGATTATCTCAGGACGGATATGACTCTATGTCGTTCGAGATAAGAGATAGAGACCTTCTTGCGCGAGTTGGCAGAATAAGGACAAAGAGCGGAGTGTTTGAGACGCCTGCGTTGTTGCCGGTTGTTAATCCATCAGTCCAGCCGATTCCACCAAAAAAAATAAAGGAACTGTTTGGCTGCAAGGCGCTCATAACTAACGCCTACATTATAAAGAAGAACTTTGCAGGTAAAGCCGTTCACAAGAGTCTTCACAAACTGCTGGATTTTGACGGAGTTTTAATGACTGATTCTGGTGCATATCAAATTCTAGTCTACGGCAATGTAGAAGTAAGCCCAGAAGAGATTGTGAGCTATCAAGAAGAAATCAACACAGACATAGCCACAATACTAGATGTGCCAACTGGCTGGGAAGTCTCAAAGGAGCATGTGCAATGCACGGTAAAAGAAACTCTGAAAAGAGCAGAGAAATTGCAGAAAATAAAGACGCGAAACGATATTGTGTGGGTTGGCCCAGTTCAAGGCGGAAGCTTTCTTGATCTTGTGGCAAAATCGGCAAAGAGCATGGGAAAGTTGCCTTTTGAAATTCATGCTCTCGGAAGCCCAACGCCAGTTATGGAGCAATATCTCTTTGACACACTGGTTGACATGATCTTAACAGCAAAGATGAACTTGCCCCCTGACCGCCCACTTCACCTCTTTGGAGCCGGACACCCATTCATGTTTGCACTAGCTGTAGCTCTAGGTTGTGATCTCTTCGACTCAGCTGCTTACGCAATTTTCGCCCGAGAAGATCGCTACATGACAGAACACGGAACCACAAGGCTGAATAAACTCACATATCTCCCCTGTTCATGCCCCATATGCACCAAATATGACACCAAAAATCTAAGAGAGACGCCAAAAAACAAAAGACAGAAACTGCTTGCTCAGCACAACCTCTATGTTTGCTTTTCCGAAATGAGGCGGATAAAGCAAGCAATCATCGAAGGCAGACTCTGGGAATATCTAGAAATGAAGGCACGTAGCCATCCCGCACTATTTCAAGCCTTCAAAAGGCTAAAGAGCTATGAGAATTACCTCGAAAGAACCAGTCCAGTAACAAAGAAGAGTGGCCTCTTCTTTTTCAATTCAGCTGGATTAGCCCGTCCAGAAATCGTACGCCACAGAAGAAAACTCTTGACAAGTTATCAACCGCCAAAAGAAGCAACGACTTTAGTTTTACTGCCTCAGACCAAAGCTAAGCCCTTTCACATGTCAAGTGCACAACAGAAACTATGGAGGGCAATTAGACTTGAAATGGGCCCAAGATCAAATAGAATCCATATGTGCACTTATGCTGCACCTTTTGGAGTGGTGCCAACTGAGATCGACGAGGTCTATCCGCTTTCTCAATATGAGACTACCGTTCCCTTCGACACTGAAACGATGGACTACGTTGCTGAACAGCTTGGGAACTACATAATTAAAACAGATTACGCCAGAGTTATACTGGTAGAAAGTTCAGACCTGTGGAAAGGAAAAATAGCAGCGAAATGCAAGAAAGCGTGCAGAGAACGAGGTTTGCCATTAACCACACTTCAAATGAAACAGCCATGGAACAAGAAAGCAGTAGGCAAAATCTTGAAGACAATACAAGAAGCTGTCATGTAAAATGAAGACACAAATAGATCTTCACCTGCACACGAAATTTTCAGGAGATTCCATAATCAGCCCCAAGTTCATTGTGGAACAACTTCACGCTCATCCTTTTATCAAGGCAGTGGCCATAACAGACCACAACACCTTGCAGGGCTACAGGGAAGTACGTAGACTCGCCTCTTCTTACCGGGACCTAACAATAATTCCTGGAATTGAAGTGTCAACGCGTCAAGGAGACATAGTCGTTTTAGGCGTCGAAGAGGAACCATCCTATGCTTCGACTGCTTGGGAAGCAGTTGAATTTGCCAAAGCAAGAGCGGGAGTTATAGTCATACCACATCCCTTCCGCATAAACGGCATAGGAAGCCTTGCTGAGAAGATAAATGCAGACGCGATAGAAGTGATAAATCCTACAGCAACCCAGAGAGAGAACAAGATGGCTCAAGAACTAGCCAGAATGAGAAAACTGCCAGAGATTGCGGGGAGTGACGCGCATGCACCAGCACTCATGTGGACCGCATATGCTGAAGTGAACGCAGGGCCTAATGTCGATGAGATTCTGAAAGCGATCAAAATTGGTCAGGTGAAGCCACTTTCGGCAAATGCTATGATTTAAATGCTTGATTGTCTAATCATTGAAGGAAAAACTGGAAGCTTAAGGGCATTTATGGATGGTGACACAGTTCCTTTGAAGATTCGGTTTCTCGGCGGAACAAGAGAAGTTGGAAGATCGGCGCTAAGTGTGACGACTAAAAAGACCAAGATTCTGTTGGATTACGGCGTTATGTTTGATCGTGAACCTGGATTTCCAATGCATGTTCAGCCCAAAGATGTTGATGCGATTGTTATGACACATAGCCATCTGGATCATTCTGGAGCCATCCCTGTTTTTCACATGCATGAGAAAACCCCGGTTTTTGGAACACGGTTATCTTTTGATTTGGTGCAACTTCTGATTTCAGACTTTATCCATTTGTCAGGTTACTATCTTCCTTTCGAATACATTGAGCTGCAAACAATGTTGCGAAGTTGTGTTCACCTCGATTACAGAGAACCGAGAACCGTTGGAGATGCTCAGATTCAAATCCTAGATGCAGGTCACATACCTGGAAGCGCCCAAGCCTTGGTAGAGGCAGAGGGGAAAAGACTACTCTACACTAGCGACTACAATCTAACCGAAACCCGTCTCCTTCCCAGAGCTGACAAAAACTATGGCAAACTCGACGCGTTAATCATTGAAAGTACCTATGCAGACGAGGATCATCCAGATAGAAAGGTTGTGGAGAAAGAATTTATAGAAAGCATAACAGAAGTTGTGGAAAATGGCGGAACAGTTCTTGTTCCAGCCTTTGGTGTTGGACGCTCCCAGGAAATCATTTGCATACTTGCAGCCCATCATTTCGATCATCCAGTCACCATCGATGGAATGACACGGAAAACCAACCGGATTCTGACGAACCATACTACCTTTTTACGAGATTCCCGCCTGTTTATGGACGCCATCCACTCTGCCACCTGGGTAGAAGGCTGGCGCGACCGAAGAGGAGTAACAAGAAAACCAGGCGTTGTAGTGTCGCCTGCCGGAATGTTGAAGGGAGGACCTGCAGCTTTCTATGTACAAAAGCTCGGAAAGAAAAGTCGAAACGCCATTTTTCTGGTAAGCTACCAGATTCCAGGGACTCCAGGTCGAGAACTGTTAGAGAAGGGACGATGTGTCATTGACGGAAAGATCCGTAAGGTGAAAGCAAAAGTTGGAAGATTCAATTTTTCATCTCATTGTGGAGCCAATGAACTTCAAGAAACAGTGAAGAACTTAGAAGGCAACCCTAAGGTCTATGTGGTACATGGTGCTGAAGGCAACTGCAAGCGATTCGTCAAATGGATAAAGAAAGAAATGGAATTCGAAGCAGTAGCGCCGAGATCTGGGGATACATTTACAATTTAGGAAGCCGCAATGCAAACAGCCATTTTGCGCATAGGAACAGTAGACGTGAATATTCTAAAAGAAGTAAAGAACGGTTTATCGGAAATCTATCCAGAAACTGAGTGCCTAATTCTCAATGAAGCTCTGTCGATTCCCACAGACACATATAATAGGACACGACAACAATTCCGCTCAACTCGTATTTTGGAGAGGATCAACAAACATGTTACGCGAACTCAAGTCGGTCGTATATTGGGAGTGACTGAAGTTGACCTCTACGCATCTCAACTCAATTTCGTTTTCGGAGAAGCCATGTGTCCAGGAAAAGCTGCCGTTATATCGGTGCTTCGACTTAAGCCAGAATTCTATGGAGACCCAGCGGACTCGGGACTTTTCATTAATCGTTGTATTAAAGAGGCAGTCCACGAGATTGGCCACACATTAGGTTTAAGACATTGTAAGAATCCCAACTGCGTCATGTTCTTTTCCAACTCCATCTCAGATACTGATCGAAAAAGACAAAGCCTCTGCGACAAATGCTATTCAAAAATAGTAAAACTCTTAGGCGTCAAATCTCCCGAATCTCACATCTAAGCTTCTTGATGACTTCCTCGGCCTTTGATGGCTCCACTTTCAAAGTGTAGAGCTGTTTGGATGTTCGAAGTTTAAGCTTCACAACTTCTTCCAATCTCTTTATGGAACAATACTCTGCGCGCTCCGAAATCTGTGCGAATTTCTCAGTGTCAAAGATCTCTGTTGGCAATGGTTTCTGCCTCGTTTCAAAGGAAACTGCAGATAACTCTGTTTTATCTGTTTTGGTTAGAGTTGATATAAATACTGAATCGCGCTTTGCCTATATCATTCCGTTCCTGACAAGGTCAAGAGGGGAATACAATATGTCTTCTAGCCAACTGAAACTGATAGTTACTATGCTTTTGGAATACAGATTCTGATTTCATAACTCTTTTTGCTCTGGCCAAGTTTAGGAAGCAATAGATGAGGTAGACAGTGTCTAAAATGAGAGTTCATTCATTCCTAGTGTTCTGCTTTCTCATTTGCGTGGTCATGCTTAGCATTAAGCCAGTTAGCGCTGTTTCGCAGACAATTGTTGTCGAGGCAGAGCATGAAATAGTTGAACCCATTAGTCTGAATGCTGAGGATGAGATTTCAGGAAGAATAAGTGTTGTCGGCGGAGCAAACGATGACATTGACTTCTACATCACCAGCCCTACTGGAGAAGCTGTTATGCCAAAGGAAAAAGTGAGTGTCAAAGACTTTCGCTTCACAGCTTCCAGAGGGGGAACCTATGAGCTTCATTTCGACAACTCTTTATCAACTGAACGCAAGACAGTATCCTTCAACTATGACGTACGCCATTATATTTTTGGAATTCCTCAAGAAGACTTCCTTGTGTTTCTGGTCATGATCGTTGCAATGATGGGTCTTGTATTGTTTGCAGCATTGTCCCGACCATAAACTATAGTACAAACCTCAGAATCCTTGGGAAAGAAGAAGCTCATATCAAGACCGAGTCAACACCCATTGTCTGTCTAGACTTTGCGCATCACGCGCGGGTGACTCAAGGTTTTGTGAGCTTCCTCTTTCACGGATGGCGTGGCCAGAAAAACCTTGAACCAATAGTAGGATCGTTATTGACAGGGACATAAAACTTCTGGTGCCCCTACACCTTTGATTTGTCCTCGTTTCATGTCAGAACCTTATTTGTGCTTTTTCTCCAAAGACGTGTCCTATATGAATGAGCAGGTGGTTGGAAGCATGTTAGGTTTTCTCGCTAGTCACAATCACTTGGCTTTGTTGGTAACTGTTTATTGTCTTCTCACGCGTTTCAAGGTCAATGATTCTGAAGTTTTCAAGTAACTCCTGCAATTCTCGTTCGTCAACGAAGTGGTGAAGAACTCCCTCTTCGGCGCCATTCTCCTGTAGAAACGTGTTTGCTTCAACCCGTATCCCTTTCCCATGTTTGCTACTTCTTATTGAGTGGAAATCTACGAGGAATAATCCGTTTGTCTTTAGCACTCTATTGACCTCTGAAATGGTCATTTGAATTCCATTCAGTTTTTGATGATAAATAGCCTTCATGCAGATTACTGCGTCAAAACATGAGTTGACGAAGGGTGTTGATTTCATGTCACATTTTACGATTTCTGCTTCCAGTTTTCGGCTGCTGAGTCTCTTGTTGGTTAGTTTCAAGCCTGTTTCTGAGATGTCAGCTCCACATGTTTGGAATCCCTGCTTTGCAAGATATATAACATGTCTTCCAGCTCCACATCCCAAGTCCAAGATCCTCCTTGTTTCTCTTCTTTCCAAGATGGCGGCAAAATCAACAACTATTTCGTCGGGGTTTTCGGGAGTGTAATCCTTTCTCTGCAGTATTTGATTCCATTGAGCCATCAATTCTTGTCCTCGCATTAGTAGAGGAGTGCATGCATGTACTTAGCCTTTGATAGAGCTTTCTCGATTGTATCGAATAATCTTAAATATCCACGCACACTCATGATTAAAAACTCAGGCTGGGAAACACGTCCCAACTGGTTAGTGGTGGAGCATGAGAAACGGAACAATCGAAAAAGCCTCATCTTATTTCAGAAACGGGTACAACTGTGCTGAAAGCACTCTTTTGGCGATTGCCGAGGACGTTTTAGGGATAGAAAGTGATCTCATTCCAAAGATTGCCACAGGTTTTGGCGGTGGCATTTCGAGACTAGGATATACCTGTGGAGCCGTAAGCGGTGTTGTCATGGGTTTTGGTTTGAAGTATGGTAGGAAAGATCCAGAAGAGCTCAGAGCAAGAACATACAAGCGAGTGGCAGAGTTTCATAAGCGTTTTCGAAGCAGATTTGGAAGTATTATTTGTAAAGAGCTGTCTGGATGTGATCTTTCCACCATTGAAGGTGTACGGAAATTCAGAGAGGAGAACGTACATGAACAGAAATGCAGCTACTTCGTTAATGGTGCCATAGAGATTTTCATGAACCTGATCAATGACAAAACAGAAGACCCTGAAGCAACCTAGTTTGCGCAAACCACACAGCAAATGCCATATAGAGCGAACTGGTGGGCCGGGCCGGATTTGAACCGGCGACCTTCTGCACGTCAAGCAGATGTCCTAACCGTGCTAGACTACCGGCCCTGATTGTTCAGAAAATTTACAGGTATGTTTTGCTTATTAAGTTTACATTCTGCTTTCGGTAGTTGTTTATCAAAAAAAGGATGTTGGGTGAGTTATTTTGTGATGACGTTTAGCTCGCTGATGACCACTTTTGGTGTAATGAATGTTCCTACTTGACGTGTCTCTTTGCCTAGGGCGGAAATCTTCGTCAGCATGTCGTAGACGTTTCCTGCGATCATTACTCCTTTGACTGCGTGGGTGATCTTGCCTTTCTGTATTCTCCACGCTGGGGCGAGTGCCACTGAGAATTCTCCGGTTTCTGGATTTGACTGGTGGGCGCCTTGAACTCCTCGCACGTAGTATCCGTCTTTCGCCTGTTCTAGCAGTTCTTCTTCCGTTAAAGTACCAGCCTCGAATTTTATGTTTGTTCGGTTAATGTTTGGGACAGTACCATACGGCGGAAGATTTAAGCCGCCGCCACCTCTACTTGCGTTTCCAGTGCTTCTTTTGCCTTCAACTCTAGCCCAATAGTTGTTGTATAGAAAACCGCGTAGAATTCCTTTATCTATTATCGGTGTTTTCTGTCTTGGCACGCCCTCCAGATCCATCTTTCCGGACTGCAAGCCTCCGGTCAGCGTTCCATCGTCATATATTGTGACGTTTTCCCCTGCAACTTCTTTGCCGATTTTATCTTTGAAGATGCTTTTTCCTCGAGCAACATTGTCGCCTTTAACCGACTGAATCAACGTGTAGGTTAAGATTGCCTGCAGGGCGAATGGGTCAAGCAATATTGGGAACTTCCCAGCCTCTGCTTTTCCAACGTTAATTGCGTCTACTGCTAACCTTGCTGCTTCTTCAGCGACCCATTTCGGGTCGGTTTCAAATTTGCGCGAAGCTTTGAACTCAAAGCAAACTGGTGAAACCACTGTCTTCGAACGTGCCATTGTACCGAGCGCGCAAACAAGAACCGTTCCCTTGTCTGACACACTTATGCCATGACTGTTGAGGCATATGTTCTCTGAAATATTGACTTCAGCGCCTCCGAACGCTGGTAGAACTCTTTTGTCAACGCTGTGTGCCGTGTTCATCATTGTTTGACACAGAACCACGGCTTCATCCGAAGTGAATTTCGTTATCTTCTTGTCGTAAACATCTTTGACAGTTGGATACTCGTGTTTTTCCGGAAGTCGGTTCCAGTTCTCATCTTTTGGGCTTGCTTTGCTGGCTTTAACTGCTCGCTCGGCGGTCTTCTCTGCTTCTTTCTGATTGAGTATGTTTGTAAAGGCGAATCCAATCTTTTTGTTGGTGATTGTTCGAACTCCGAGTCCACTGTCCGTTACGTCACTGCATGTTTTGATCTCTGCCCTTTCGATTTCTACGCTTATTCCGCGCCTGGCAAGAATTAATGCTTCAGCCTCTTTGGCCCCTAGTTTTTCTGCGGATTTCAGGACTGTTTCACAAAGTTCCATGTAGCTCATTTAGGCACCTCCTATGAGTATGCTCTGTACTCGCACGTGTGGTCCACCGGAGGACTCGAACATTAGCTGTCCTTTTCCGCAACGCCCCATATGTAAACCAAAGTCTTTTCCGCAGGCGTCAACATGCTCTAAAGTTTCAAGAGTGTTCCCAGAAATGCCGATGTTTCGAACTGGTTTGCCAAGTTCTCCTTTAACAATTTCGAATGCGCTTTGAACGCCTACCGTGAATGTGCCATCTAGGTTTGCTTGTCCGCCCCTAAAGGCTTCTAGGTAGTAGCCGAATTTCATGTCTTCCATAAGCTCTTCAAAGGTGTGGTCGCCTTGTTCAAAGCATGTGTTTCGCATTCTTATTAATGGTGGAAAACGAAAGTCTTGGGCACGAGCGTTTCCAGTTGGTTTCGCATTCATTTTGGCTGCGGTTTCGCGGTTGTGCATTAATCCGACAAGTACGCCGTCTTTGATTAGAACCGTTTTCTGTCCACGAACGCCTTCGTCGTCATATTTGATGGCCCCGAATCCTTCGGGCATTAATGCTGAATCATAAATTGTAACTTTCTCACTTGCGATCTTTTGGCCGAGCTTACCCATGAGGGCGCTTCCAGCAAGTGTCAAATCAGCTTCACAGATATGTCCGAGAGCTTCATGGGCAAACACGCCGACTATGTTTGTCCCTATGATCGCTGGGGATGATCCGCCTTTTGCAGTTTTTGCTTCCAGTTGTTGCACGACTTTTCTGCTTACTCTTTCAGCAATCTGTTCTGGGGGTTCTTCTGTGTAGAGCTCGTAGCCGTGAGCCCCGATTTCGTCTCTAGCGCTCGCCATGACATCCTTGCTTTTGCCGGTTACCCAACAATAGTTCCAGACAATGCTCTTGAGTTGTTCGAGGTAGGTTCCATCAGTCGTGCCTAAAGTTTGTTGGGTAGCCAGATCGGCGTAGTTCACAGTAACGCTCCTGATGCGCTTGTCGAAATCAAAGCAGGAATTATTGACGTTTAAAAGATTCTTGATTTTTGTGGAAATGTCGACTTTTTTCGGGTCTTTCTTGAATTTTACACCAACTTTGTCTTTCACAGCCTTGACGGGCGCCAATTTGACTGGTTCACGAACACTTTGGCTAGCTGTTTTAGCCATTTTCAAGGCGGATTTGGCGGCTTTCTCAAGATCATGTTTTGTTAGGGAGTTCGTTGTGGAAAAACCCCAAGCGCCTTTTGCAAGAACGCGTATGGCTGCTCCTTTCTCGGTGGATAGTGTGACCGCTTCAACTTGTCCATCTCTTAGGGTTATGAAGGTGTTGCCGTTTTCTTGTGCTCGGATCTCAGCGTAAGATGCATCTAGACTTGAGAGTTTATCTAAAACTGTAGTAAGTATGTCTTCCATGCTGGTTCAACCTTTCTGGATTTTGTGAACAACTCAGTTGATGCCCATTTAAACCTTGCCCAGTTGCACAATGCTTAATAGTTTTCCTGTATCGTTGGAGAGTTGGGCGGGTAGATCAGCTTGGTATGATCGCGGCGTTGGCATCGCCGAGGTCGCGGGTTCAAATCCCGCTCCGTCCACTATTGTTCCACAATATTTTGTACTTGATTAACCAATCCTTCGTATGTTAACACCCGACCAGAAGGTGGCTATAAGCGCTTTATCTCTCTTTCAGACTATTCTCGCGCACGCGTTCAGTTCCTCTTCTCCATTGCACCCAGCAATTCGTTTAATTCGCGGTCCGTCAATATTGTTGTGTCTCTCTTCACTTTGGCTCTCCTACCAACAGCCTTTCTCACAACTTTGAGTGCTTCTCTAAGCTTTGTGCGATCAATCTTCCCGTTCTTATCTGATCTTTTCAGAATCCAATTTAGTATCCTTTCCCAATCATCCCAAAGTCTCGGGTTACCGGCAAATACCATATAAACATCTTCCCAGTTGCTCCAAGTGCCCATTCTCGCAAGAGTATCTTGCGAAAGCTGTCCCAATCGGTAAGTATTCAGAAAGAAATTCCGTTTACCAACACATCTTTCCTCAGAGACCGGCATTTTTCGAGGTGCCAGTTTGGGCGCATAATCATACAATGCTCTCCATATGTTTTCGCGGTCCGGATCGCATTTTGACAAGAGGGGTAAATCGTCTAACACCTGGAGACATTCCCCCAGAAGGTGATATTTCAATAATCCTGGCTTCATCCTGAAATATCCTTGCTTTCGTAGCATTCTCTTCAGCTTCCTCATCTTCCTAGCCAATAGGACATCGAATTCTTCTGCTAACTGGCGTGCCTTTTTGGTTAAGGGCCATCCGCTCGGGGTAACATATTCCTTCTCCCCTTCAGAAGTTTTCCATATAATGGCCGATCCGACCACCCTCCTCTCTAAAGAACTTCATATCGAATTCTTTGTGCAATACGACTTGTTTGATCAATAGCCTCAACAAAGAAAGCTTTCTGGTCGTCCGCACGTTGCATCACGAATCTGCTCTTGTTCTCCTTTACTAGTTTTGCCTCTTTCCTTACATCATATTGAGCGATGGCCTCTGCTCCAATACATATTTCATAATCTAGTAAAGGCCTGTGCAGTCTATGGTGTTTGTACAATTTCTTCTCTGCAAGTAAGTCGTCTAGTTCTTCATTGTGCTTATATGCTGGATGAAGAATGTTTATCTGGATTCGCATCTTATCATCCTTCTCTTTCACTCTGAACTGCAATTTCTTTTCCTCTTCGAATTTTATCCTATCGATAAATTCGAGAAGACCTTTCCCAGTTGGTGGATTTTCTTCCAAGTAGATGAGTTCGCGTTCTTGGTCGACAATTACAGCCTTTCCAAACTTATCATTTAGAATGTCTCCTTCCAAGAGAGAAATTTCCGCTTCTAGGGCATAAGTCCCAGCATCGAACCTTTTCGAGTCAAAAGTCACTGCATATGGACCAAACGTAGTGCTCTCGCTTTTTGCAGGAACAACTATAGTCTGGCCAGCAACAAATTCTTTCAATATTCTCTCCTGAACTCTCCTTGACGCCGTCTTTAGCACTAGTGATAATTTCACCTTTCTTGAAGATTCAGATGCATTTACCACTGAAATCTTAATATTCTGAACACGGTCTCCAAATTCGACCTTGCGAGTTTCTTCCATTGGAAATGAAGGCTTGGGCATTTTGATTCTGATCTTCTTTCGTGGGCGTGGACCAATCCCAGGGCCAGGGCCAGGTGAAACTGTGCCTAGGGTAAATCCAAGCTTGTGCTTATTCACAAACCTGTTTAGCTTGTTTGCAGCTATGATATCCAACCGATCAGATTTCCTGACATCTGCCCCTAATCCTAACTTCTGTTCAGCGAATTTTCGAACCTCTTGTGTCAGCCATCCGTTCTTACCAAAAACATGATAGCCAAACGTTCCAAGATATGCGCCGAAGTCGTAGTGTGTGGGGTCTTCTATCTCTCTCAGCTCTTTCTCAGCTTCCTCATTGAACGTAATCCAACCATAAATATTCTCAGCAACCTCAGTCTTAATTAGAGGATTTCCGGCTTTTATATCAAAATTGCATATCTTCATTCCGCCTCTCTGAATAGCGATTCCTCGAAACTCTTCTGGAATCGCTTTCGCGGAGTAGATGATCGCTAACTCTTTGACTTTTGCTTTGGAGTTTTGGACCCAATCCAAGCTGGCATCTCTGACAAGCCAGATCTCTCTGACCTGATTTTTGAGAGAGGCATCGCCGTAGTAAACTGGGGATTGCACTTTGAGTGTATTCCCACGCCACTTTATCAGGATTTCGGCCTCATCTTTTAGCAGTTCCCACCATGTCTCAGCTATGTATAATGCCATTGGGCATTTGAGAATTGGCAAGAATCCTTCCCAGAGTTCCTTCTTGGGATTTACAATGATTATTCTTGTACCTACTTCTCTTAATGGGGTGAGATTTGGAAAGGTCTTCTTCAACAAGGTCTCGGCTTCTGCGCCTTCGGGTGGGTCCTGCAACAACTGATTCTCTCCAAGCCAAGCGCCCAATCGGTATACCCCGTCCTCCCGAAGAGTATCATAGAAGATCCTCTTGTCATTTGAGGCTCCTATAAACACCCATTTACCCTGCCCTCTTGATCCTCTCCCAACTGGATCTATGTTTGGATAGGAAAGGGCTTCAAACTTCGCCCATCGCTCTCTTTGATATTGGACCAGCTTCTCTCTTTGCAGTCTGTCAAGCTCCTCCTTGGAAATAAGTGCCTTTCCGGTTAATCCGCAGGTTCCGTGATCTGTCACGGTTATATATCGAGGAGGTAATCTATCGTCCATTTCGAAGATTACAGACCATCTATCTTCGCTAGCAGATTCTATAGCATCGGCACTGTTCTGAATAGCCTCCTTTTGGACTGGATGCGCAATCCAGCTAAGTTCCTTCGCTATTGGCACGTTTCTCTCTATCTTGTTCTTGTAGGTCGCGATTTGCGAGTTTGTCCATCTGTTGAAGTCAGCGAGTGGTGCTCGACCAGCCTGAACACTATGCAACGTCAATTCTTAATCCCTCCGAATTCGTTCGCATATCCTTCAAGAATGAAAAAATCAGTTCCAGTATTCTGGGATCGGTTCTGTCGGAAATATCCATCTTGATTTCGATTCTAATCGGCCATGAGTTGATGGGAACAGAAATACGTTTGGCTCCTCTGTTCATCGTGCGCGCTGATGTTACAACTGGAGGTTGGTTTGTTGGGGGTCTTGTGTCAAATGTACCACGTTCTTTGTGTTTGAAGTCAATTGGAGATAAGTAATCGTTCTGATACTCAATAAGACCTTTTTCCGCGAAAAGCTCACATAACCTGGAGATTCGACTTCTGGCCACGGAGAGATCCCATTTGGCGTGTGCCTTTCTTTTAAGGAATGAGCCAAAATCTCTTACTGTCCACAGTCCGTCGGCCTGACTCGAGAAGTACTTTTCAAAGATCTTGAATAGTTTATGACGCTCCAGCAACTCTTTCCAAGCAAGGTTGGCTTCTTCCCAACGTTCCTGCGCTAGATATTTTCCAATTTTCTTTCCCAGACGGGTTGGCTTGTAGCCCTTGTGAAGCCTCTTTA
>JASFPO010000002.1:0-45263 GCA_050115935.1 Candidatus Bathyarchaeota archaeon
ACTTGAAAGCGCTGAGAAAGTGCAGATAGCATTTGCCGCTTTCAGATGTACCGCTATTGCCCCGGGACTTCTTTATACGACTTTTTGGGAGTTTGACCCAGAAGTGGAAGAAAGAGTTTACTATGAGGATGGTGAATTCTTGAGGGTTAAGCCTCTAGAGGGAGCGAAAGTTGTTGAATTCCATGAGCATATTGGCAAGCAAGAGGTTGTGTATGTCCCCCACTCGGAGACTCGTACACTACCAAAAACGTTTCCAGAACTAAAGAAGGTAGAAGTGAGAGGATGTTTTCCACCTCGAACCATGGAATTGATCAAGATGATGGTGAAATACGGCTTTTTCCAGAAACAACCCATTAAAGTGAACAATAAAGAAGTGAACCCAGTAGACTTCATGTTTAGCTTCCTTCTCCAGAACCCAGAAGCCAAGAAAAACCCCATCTGGGCCTACGGCTTAATAGTAGAGGTCGAAGGACAAAGAGATGGAAAGCCAGCGAGAATCACTCTAAAGAACAGCCATCCACCAATGGACGACTGGGGAGGAAAATCTGCATACGGCAAGAACGTTGGGATACCAGTCTCCATCGGAGTACAAATGATTGCGAAGGGAAAAGTGAAAGGAAAAGGCGTGTTTCCACCAGAGGCAAGCCTAGATCCAACAGAGTTCTTCAACGAATTGTCAAAGAGACACATAACGATACATGAGAGAATTGAAAGACACATAGGTTGACAGCAAAATGAAAGTTCTGATAATTGGATGTGGAGAGCAAGGAACCGGAGTTGCCAAATACCTAGTTGAAAAGCCCGACATTGACATGGTGAGTTTGGCAGACATCGATATCAGAAAGGCTGATAGTCTGGCAGAGGATCTGAAGACGTCAAAAGTCTCCACACATCGAGTTAATGCAGCGAATGTTGAAGAAATTCTGAGGGTTGCGAAAGGAGTTGACGTGATAGTAAACGCGGTTGTCCCAAGATTCAATCTTCCGATTATGGAAGCAGCTCTTAGGTTGAAATCGAACTATGTAGACATGGCTTCTGGTCCGCCTTATGTTATCGATGAACAATTGGGGCAAACTGAGGGATGGAATGAAGCTGGTTTAACCGCCCTCATTAACACGGGTATTTCCCCTGGAGTCACCAACGTTCTTGTCTCACGTGCAGTTGATCAACTGGATAGCGTGGAGAAAGTATACATAAGAAGTGCCACCAAAATTCTGCCTGGAACACGAGTATATGAGGGAAAAGAGCTTTTTCTGGAAACTTGGTCACCGGAAACCATGTGGCAAGATTTTATGGAGCCTCCAGTAGTATTTGAAGATGGGAAATGGAAGACAGTTCCCCTGTTCGGCGGAGAAGAGATCTATACGTTTCCCGAACCGCTAGGCCCTTGCACTGTTGTGTATCACGTGCATGAAGAAGTTTTCACGTTACCTCGGTTTATCAACGGACTCGAGAAAGTTGACATGAAGGTTGGTTGGGAACCTACAATGTTCATTGCCAAGGCGTTTATGGATCTTGGCCTATTCGGTGAAAAATCGATTGATGTCGATGGCGTCAAAGTTACGCCACAGAAGGTATTCCTTAAACTCACCAAACCTATTCCAACAAAAGAAGAGTTGATTGAGAGAATAGAAGCAGAGAAAGTTCTTGAAATTGTAGGTTCAACCGTAGTGGAAGTTAGAGGAGAAAAGGCAGGTGTAGCAACGACCTATAGATATTCTCCAGCGGCGCCTTCCATGACAATTTCCAAAGCGTACAGAAAGTACGGGCGGAGCTTCTTGGAGCGGCCCGGTGTAGTTAGTACGTCATGTGCCATCTTCACACATATGCTTTGCTCCGGACGGATAGAAACTAGGGGAGTTGTTCCACCAGAGGGGCTATCGAAAAGGGAAAGAGAAGATTTCCTGAATGAGTTAGCTAAAGAAGGGTTTCTTTATAAGGAAACAATAGAGAGACAACTTTCGTGACAACAAAATATGCTTGCCAGAGCTACAAGTAGAACATGCGGGCGAAAATTCTTCCCAAATTAATCTCTCTCTGGGAAGCGCGTGCACAGGAGTCAGATAAGTTTTTAGACATGTATGTGTGCCTTAGAGACATTATATCATGAAAAACAACCAAACTAGGATTTGAGAATATGATCTACGAAAAGATAACAAGGCGGAGAACCATTAGAAAGTATACTCAGAAGAGTGTGCCAAGAGAAGTATTGCTAAAATGCATAGATGCCGCGAGGCTTTCACCCTCTGGAGCTAATCGTCAACCATTGAAGTACGTCGCCGTTAACGATCAGAAGCTAATAAAAGAAGCATTCAGCACGTTGAGATGGGCTGGATATCTGCCAGGCTATCAACCAAGCGAAGAAGAGATGCCGAGAGCATATGTTGTTATACTCCTGGACAAAAACATCCGCAATGACCCGGGTCAAGATGCAGGTATAGCGGCAATGAGCATTTCCATGGTTGGCTACGACGAGGGTCTAGGAACGTGTATTCTTGGCGCCGTTGACAGAGAAAAACTGAGGATGATTCTGAATATTCCGGACAGCTTGGACATAGTTCTGGTGGTTGCACTTGGATATCCAGCGGAAGACCCTGTGGTGGATAAGGTGAAGAACGGAGACATAAAATACTGGCTTGACGAAAACGGAGTATTACACGTGCCCAAAAGGGACCTTGAAGACATCGTTCAATGGAATGCATACTAGCTTACGGATTTCCGCTTGACCAGCAGGATACACCGTAGGATAAATATTCAATAGTGTGAAATGCGCTTCTGTGCTGAGACTACTTGTTCTTTGACTGGAAGAAGGGCCCGGTACAGCATGGCGTTCGCCACCATGAGCCCAGCCCCTGAAAGGAATGGGAGGGAAAGACTGAGAGTTTCGAACACGTATCCAGCTACAGTCGGCGCGACCGAACGAAGAGTCATCCGTGAGAAGTTGCTTATTCCGATAGCTGTAGCCGTCTCCCTAGGGTCTACTAAGACGGTGGCAAAAGATTGCCGGATGGTAACGTGTTGGCTTATGCCAAGGGCTTTAGTCGTCACAAGCACGATAAAATGTTTCTTTTCTTACTTATTCATAATGTCAATCATAGCTCGGGGCAATTGGTAAAAATCGTCGACATAGGAGTATCGTCCTCTACCGGCCTTTGCGATGTTCATGCAAATCTCAGGGTCTCCTCCACCCACTCCAAGTGGAACCTGTATCACATGAAGCTTCTGATATTTCTCTGCAATCTTAGCTGGGTCTTTGCCTTTAGTGACCCAACCATCTGTTATGAGGATGCCCGCCCTTTCATGGTCATGGACCTTTTCCAACTCTTCTAGGCCTTTCTGCAAGGCCTCTTCTATATTTGTCAATCCTCCCGTTTGGAGGTCCAGCATCTCGTCAATCAATCTATTGATGTCTGGATTATCCCTTATTGGCTTCAGCAAGTGCGCATGGTCTTTAAAGGTGATGATAGAGTAGTGATCATCAAGAAAATTGTGTGCGAAAACGGCAACTGCTAAAGCTGCAATAACTATTTTCTCCATCTGCATGGAGTTGCTAGTATCCAGAATCAGTGAAAACGCCCTTTTCTTTCGCCGCCTTTCGATGCATACTATATCACGATTATCGAAGACTTTCTTGCCAAGATTGTTCTCAAGCGTCTGTTCTAGGTCAAATTCCTCCAAGTTTGGTTTAAACGGCACTTCGACGCATTCTGTAGATGGCATCCCTCTTCCAGCAATTTGGGATGCAAATCGCTTGATGACTCTATTCAGAGCTTTTCTCGCGATCTGTTTGCGTTGAGGATCTAAGCTTGCTTGAACCAAGAACAGGAGTTGAATTGATGGCCATTTTGGTTCAGTGTGTTCAGTTACTTTCAGCATCGTTTCAAACAGGTTATCTTGCAGGAGTATTTCAGCGATTGGCTGGGAATTCTGCTGAAGAAGATGAATGGCTTCTGTAAGATTTCCCTTGTTGAATGCTACTCCAATCTTTTCAGATGGTTTTGATGTAGAACTTCTTTTCTTAATGTTTTCAGTGTTCAAGGGTGTATTTGCCGCTTGTTTACCCTTGTGTTTAGCATGTTCACTGAGAACTGAGGTTACAATATTTTTGATGACGCTTTCCATCTTCTGAGTTGTCTGATCTTGAAGTTCTATTTTTGTTGCTAATGCCATAATTGCTACTCTGGTCCAGACATCTACCTTCAGTTTTAGACCTTTTGTTAAAGGCTGAATCAATTCCGTTATGTCGATTGCACCTCGGATTGAGGCTCCATGTCTTATGTTAGGGTCTTTTCTAGTGCGCCTCGCAATTTTCACCGCAATGGTTATGAGTTCACTGTTTTTGCATCCTGTCTCTTTCTCAACTATTTTCTGTTCCTCGGCCTCTGTTTGGTAGTTGAGACGAATCCACACAAAACGATCTTGAATGGCTTCGCTGATTCTGCTGGTGCCCACAAATTCTTCTGGATTCTGAGTTGATATAATGAGGAAGCCTGGTTTAGCTTTGATTGTACCAATTTTTGGGATGACTATTTGTCTCTCGTCCATTGCTGGCAGCAACACGTTTTGAGTGCCTTCGGGCATTCTGTTGAGTTCGTTGATGAAGAGGAAGGAGCCTTCAGTCATGGCTTTGGTCAATGGACCGGGCATGAAAGTTTCCCATGAATATCCTTTTGCTATGACTAGTGCTGGGTTAAACCATCCTGTAAGTTTGTGTTCCGTATACCGTTCATCTCCGTCAACTCTGTGAAAACTTCGGTTGAAGTGGTTTGCAAGCGCAACGGCAATTACTGTTTTGCCCACTCCAACTGTTCCCTCAAAAAGTATGTGTTTGCTGGTGGAGATGGCGGCAAGGGCCTTTTCCAATTCTTCTTCTCGTCCGATTATTTTGTATCGTTTTTGGATTGTCTTGATAAGTTGCTGCATCGCTGTACGCTCTTAGGTAAGTTTATGAAGATATGTTCATGCTTAAGACCTTTTTGTCCATGCAAACAGCTCCCAGTGTGAATGTTGCCTTGCCTCGCGTTGGCACATCGCACTGAACTCCTTCATGAGAGCGTCTGAGAGGTGTTAGTTAACAGCTGACAGGGTACATCCTCTAATTAGGTCTGGAACTATGATCAGAGCGACAGTAGTGGAGAAAACAGCAGCGGCGGCTAAACCGGTATACAACTCTTGCCTTTAGGAGTGCTCATGAGCTAGGCAGTTCCTTTTCCGCTCTCTTTATTATCTCTGCAATCTCTCTTTGAACATCTTTATCTAATGGTGTTGGCCAGTGTTCCTTCAGTATTTCTTCCGCCTTCTCCCTAGCTCTCTTGACAAGGCTTTTTCCACCTGCCTTTCTCCAAGCATCGTAGCTACTTCTGTCTGTTAATTCAGGGAAGAAGTGCTCCTTTTTGAAATGCTGTAAGGTGTGCATGTCAGCCAAGTAGTGCCCGTCGTACCCTACCTTGTGAATCACGTCGAGAGCCAGCGTCTCATCGTTCACGTCTATTCCCTGAGCCAGTTTTAGCATGGCTCTGCAAAGTTCATCATCGATTACAAGCTCTTCGAAAGAAGCTGCCAGACCTCCATTTAGACTCCCAGCCCCATAAACAATATCTGCCCCCGCTAGAACGGGCAAAACAGTGCTTATCGCTTTTTCATAGCTTGCTTGAGCCCCAGGCATTTTGGCGGAAGTGAGAAAGCCATTGACGGTTACAGGAAGTCCGTAATGTCGAGCTATTTCAACCGCTGCTGTGCAAAGAAGGCTTTCCTCTGGACCTTCTCCCCAGATACCATATTTCATGTCCAAGCTGCCCATAAGATAATCTACTCTCATTCCTGTGCCTGGGTGTGCGAGTTGAATAGTGGAGAGACCACCTAAGATCTCAGCATTTGTTACGACAAGAGAACCAGCGAGTGTCACTGGCGCAGTGGCTCCTCCGAGAGGCATACTACCTACCCAGCATGGAAACCCAAGTTTCGCGAGCTCTAAGGCAATTTCAACGTATCGTCCCTCAAATTTAAGTGGTGACTCGGTGCAAAACCCCCCATCGCCTAAAGGTCTTACCCTCAATTTCTTTTCACTTCCAGCAACTGCGGTAGCTATCTCAAGCTGGTAGTCAGTCAGTTGAGGTGCTAGTTCAGGCGGATAAACTGACCAACCACACGGCTTTTCTGTATTGTTTAACGCAATAGCGAAGTCGTGCAAGCAGCGTGTATTGTTTGGCTTATCCAAGCATGTGGTGAGATGGCTACCTGAGGCGAAGGACTCTAAGGCATCTGCAACTCGGGTCAGCTTTTCGAGATCTTCTGTGGTTGAAGGTCTCCAGTCTCCAGTTTGAAGGTCAACAGTACTCGTTGTCTCGGTATCTGTAGTGAAGTAGATGTGTTTTCCATCCAGTTCATAGTCATATTTTGGGTTTCTTCCGCAGTTTACAACTGTTTTAGGCGTCTTCTTCAACGCTTCTTCAACGAGATAAGATGGAAACAGAACCACACCTTTGTCGAAATCAACTGTACATCCATTTTCTTTCAGCATCTTTAGAACTCTTTCACTGTGGAAAATTCTTATGCCAGTTTTTTCGAGGACTTCAAGTGAAGCCAAATGAATTGACTCAAGTCCGTCTTCATTCAAAACCCGAAACAATGGCATCATGGCACGTTTTTCGAAACCAATCATATTCATCATCTTCAAAGAGTAGACTTCACACATGTGTTAAATTTTATCTGTTTTGGCTAAATCTCGAATTCTCTCTATACCCTTGATTTCATTGATAAACTGTGACACGCTCTCCGGAACCAGCTCTTCCCAGCTTCTATTGCTCAGTATGCGTTCTCGTATCTCTGCTGCAGAATAGATCTTTCGCTTGTGAAAGGGTACAGATCGCACTTTGAAACCTGCTTCAATGAACAATCTACGTGTAAGAGGCTCATTGGTGTATACTAAGTCAAATTTCGGCGTGTAGCCGATGACTACTGCAACCCACATCATATGTATGTGCACGTCTGGGACGGGTATGATCCAGCAACGCATCATGGAAACATCTTTGCTTTCCAAAGCTTTGCGTATCATTGTTAGACGTTCGCCGGATGTAAATGGATCATCTGCTCGGTGGCTATACTGTGCACTACCGATTACAATTACCAGCTCGTCAACTTGTTTCAGAATGTCGCTTATGGCTTTCACATGTCCCTTATGAAGGGGTTGAAACCTACCAACGAACAAACCGCGTTTCACCATGACAAGCTTTCTCCATTTAGGAACTAAAGCCTTCTTCAGCCTTTTCCGAGGAAGTTAATTGGGAAAAGAGATAAGCTTTTGCCATCCACTCTGATCTGCATGCTCTCTGAATGACCTTTATTTTCTCTCTGAAGCATCACCCATTTCATCCCTACGCCTCCTCCGAAACCTCCCAGAGTGAAATCCGATCGAACAACACGATGGCACGGAACAAGAGGTGGAAAGGGATTTGTAGCCATCACTCTTCCCACAGCCCTGGGGCTACCGCCTATAGCTTTTGCCACTGCGCCGTACGTAGTTACGTAGCCGACAGGAACCAACGAGACGCATTTGAGCACCTTTTGAGCATAATCGGACAAATGTTTCATCTCTAACTTGAACTTGGAAGAGGTGCCGTCTCCATCAAAAATTGACTGCATAGCTGACATTACTTTCTTGGAAAATTGGGTATGGTCCTCTGCCATTTGAAAGGACGCGTTGTAGGGTACGTCATGTAATATGTACTTTAAGGCGTCTTTCTCATTTCGAGCAGAACTTGTGGCGAGTATTGATTCGTTTTCTATGGCGGCTGCAAACCACATCTCATCTGTTTCTTCACAGTATATATGGATCACGCGAATTCCTCGTTTAGCTCTAAATCCATAATATTGGTTCATCTTCTTATTCTTTCGCTATCTGGTGAGCCAAGGCATTTCAATGGAAGAACATGGTGCGAATAAGCCCAGAAATTTACATTCATAAAATGCGGCGGAGAACACAGAGCGAATCATTTTCTTTTCATTTTCAGCAATAAGAATCTTGCAAGGCAAACCAGAATCACTGAAAGCCCCCACCAGAAGGCGACATCAATTAAGATGCCATCAAAGTGAAGGTTGCCTCTTCTTTGTGTGCGCACGAAGTTGTGGAATGTCGTCATTTGGTGATTATCATTGTCAGAGTGTCACGGACTTTGTTTATCTTTCGCACTTTCCAAGTGGTTGCCTCTTTAAGTTCATCCATGCTATCTGCTTCGATTCTGGCTACTATGTCATAGGTTCCATAGACACAGTGAGCTTCTTTCACCGTATCTAGTTTCTTCAAATCTTCTAGAACTTCGTCTTCCGAGCCCACTTCTGTACTGACCAGAACATAAGCTTCAGGCATCGCTTCTTGTTCCCTCCTTTGAGAGAGACTATTGTGCAGGAAGTAGTACTATAATTTTTTGTCTTAATTCATGGACAATCTTAGATTTGGCGTTGCTTAGTTGCACGCGCACGATTTTCAGCAAAATCTATCGACACAAAAGCTCGACGATGGGGTAGCTATGTAATACACTATTATTTAGATTGTATTGGGGGCTTTTGCGTTTTGACTGTTCTGCGCAGACAGAAAAGAGACAAATGACACAATACTCAAGCCCTAAGGGCGGCGCAGCATTGCTAGCAACCACCGAGGCGACGTCTGTGCAACAATCACGTCATCCAGCGTGACTGAAGGCACTGGCGAGACAGACACACGTCGCATCTCAACAGATATCGGGGTCATATCTGTGCAGTACACCCTGAATTTCCCAAGACCATGTGGCTGGACGAGCAAGTCGCGATGAGCAACGAAGATATCCCTCAAGAACTCCCTCCTTTTTATCCGCTCGAAAAGAATCTCTCTGGTTACCCAAGAATTAATATAGATTGTTGGAACATGCACATATACGTACGAATTAGGGGAGGTGATACATCTTGGCTAATGAAAAACTTGAGGCTAAAGCTGATTCGCCGAAAGCAGTCGCCACGGAAAAAGAGGCCCCATGGAAGGGTGGCTTTGAGTTGGCGTCCATGGGAATAGCAGTATTCATCATCGTTCTTCTAGCTCTGTCTTTCCTACCCGCCGAAGTCGGCGAGAACGCTTCTGATCTCTTAAACTCAAACATCATGATAACGCTGATAGGCGCTGTTGTAGCGCCATGGATCGCCAAAACTGCTAAGGATAAGGTTGGATTGGAGATCACCAGTAGCGAGGTCCAGGATTTGCTTGACGGGATGAAAAGGGCCGCCGAACTGACGCGAAAGGAATACGACAAGAAGAGAGAAAACGGTGCTTTGCCCGGAGAAAAACCCAAAGACGCCAAAGAACATGCCATCAAACACATTCGGAATATGCTTGGAGAGGAGAAGTACAACAAGATCATGAAGAAGGTCGGGGATCAATTTCTTTCCAAAGCGATAGACGAGTACGTGGCAAGCGAGTGGCATGAGAGGTTCCCAATCGAAAAAGAACACGTCACGGATCTGGTCACAGTAGCCGTTGATATGATACCGAAAGTGAAGGACTGGAATAGCCTGAGTAATGACGAAAGGAAGAAGATCACAGACGAGGCCTTCAAGAACTTGGAAAAACTGCTGGACGGAGCGGGCATTTTCGGATGGGGAAGGAACATGCTTGAGGCTTTCGTTATGGCTGAACTAAATAAGAGACCCCAGAACAGCACGATCTCTTGAGAGTAGAGATACACAGCGTCCGCAGTTGGACTGGAGCGTGTGAGGGGAAAGAGCTTGAGCTCATTTATCCCCTTCCCGCAAATACCGTGGAAAACGCAAAACGAATAGAGAAAATAAGGAAAGAAGGGATATCATGAATAGAACAATCGAAGAAGGACAGTCTCTGCAGGGCAGACCACAAAAGCAAAGCGTTCATGCAAGTGTTCGGGATTAAGTAAATGCATGATCAAATCCTCGGCACTAGGAAACTCCAACGGCAAGTCTCTACAACCTCAAAAGCCATCATATCGAGCGCACGTTAATGGTTTATCCTTGAGTGATAACAGCTTCAATCCAACTATCAAGCCATGGACTTCTCTTTTAAACCTTGACAACGAAAGGAGTAACACAAAGAATGATCCCTTGTCAATTATTTTTTGAGGGGAAAAGTTTTTAACGCAATATTTAATTTGTTGTTGCAATAAGTCAATAATCTCTATACATATCATACTTTAATTGGAGGAATATGATTTGGAGAAAGCACAACAACCTTATATGTTTGTTCCGGGCGCTACAACAGTAGGTTTGGTCTGTTCCGACGGTGTGATTCTGGCTTCTGAGAAGAGAGTTTCCTATGGTTACATGGTCATGAGCCGTGTTGGCAAGAAGGTCTTCAGGCTTGCAGACCACATTGGAGCTGCCTGTGCAGGTTTAGTCTCAGATATGCAGATTCTTGTGCGAGAGGTTGGAGCATACACGAGTTTGTTCCGCATGGATGTCGGTCGCCCGATGCCGGTGAAGTCTGCAGCCAAGGTTATGTCAAACATGCTCTTCGGTCGACGGTTGTTTCCATTGATAACTCAAACCATTGTTGGCGGCATGGACAGCGACGGTCCCGCGCTTTACGTGCTGGATGTCCTAGGTTCGGTCTTGCCAGATAAATTTGCAGCTGTAGGCTCTGGAGCAGGGATCGCGGTTGGTGTTTTGGAGCAAGAATACAAGGATGGAATAAACATAAGCGAAGCAAAAAACCTTGTAATAAGGGCTATAAAATCAGCGATAAGCCGAGACGTGATGAGCGGAGACGGCGTAGATCTCCTTGTCATTACAAAAGAAGGAATGAAAGAGGAATCCATAAAATTCTAACCCTCCAACAAAAGCTACTTCTATCTTAGTTTGGATAAGAATAATAAGTCTAAGTCTTAATAACTGCAGTTCAGTCTCGACTAGTAGAGGTAGCTCTATGCAGTTTCAGTTGACTCTTGAAGAAGGAACGTTTCTCGTTAAACTCGCACGTGGAGCTGTGGAAAACCATCTGAAGACTGGAAAGGTCTTAACCATGCCAGCAGAGATTTCTTCGAAGCTGAAGGAACGTTGCGGAGTTTTTGTCACTATCAACAAGGGGAGCCATGAAGAGAAGAAGTTAAGAGGCTGCATCGGCTATCCTTATCCAACCACAATGCTTGCCCAAGCGGTCATTGAGTCAGCTATAAGTTCGGCAACCCAGGACCCACGGTTTCCACCGTTATCGCTAGACGAGCTCAACCATGTAGTCTTCGAAGTTAGTGTGCTCACGCCGCCCAAGCAAGTTGAAGCAGAGAACCCAAAGGATTACTGCTCAAAGATAAAGGTTGGGCGAGATGGATTAATAGTAGAAAGAAGCTCCTGCAAAGGCTTACTACTTCCACAAGTACCTGTTGAATGGAAATGGGACGAAGAGACCTTCATTTGTCAATGCTGCATCAAGGCAGGTTTACCCCCAGACTCATGGCTACTTGAAGGAACAAAAATCTACACATTTCAGGCCATAATCTTTGAGGAGAAAACCGTAAACGGAAAAGTTGCATTAAAAGAAATCGGTGGGACCCTTTGTGATTCCTAAAAGGGTTTTGGAAGAGAAGTTTCGCAAATTCGTAGAGGAAGATGTGGGGCAAGGCGACATAACCACACTACTAACTGTTCCATCTGGAACAATTGTTGAAGCAAAAGCTGTAGCGAAAGAGTCCGGAGTGATTGCTGGAATTGAGGAAGCTTTGGTTTTTCTGGAAAGCTTTGGGTCTCAGGTCAACCCTCTTGAATCTGACGGTTCCGAAGTGAAGTCAGAAACAGTCATCCTAGAGATTGTTGGAGACGCCCGAACTTTGCTTTCAATGGAGAGAACCTTACTCAATCTACTCTCGAGAATGAGTGGAATAGCCACTGCAACCTGTAGAATGGTAGAAAAGCTTCGCGAGGCTGGCTATGAAACTCGTGTAGCATGCACCCGGAAGGTGGCTCCTGGACTCTCTTACTTTGACAAGAAAGCCGTTATGATTGGCGGAGGCGACACTCACAGGCTTCATCTGGACGATATGATTCTAGTAAAAGATAACCACCTTGCAGTTATCGGTGACATCGACACAGCAGTGAAAAGAATTAGGCAAACTGCTTCCTTCTCAAAAAAGATTGAAATTGAGGTTTCCACTATAGAGGATGCCTTGGAAGCGGCTGAAGCAGGCGTTGACATCGTCATGCTCGATAACTTCACTCCCAAACAAGCAAAGAAGGCAATCGAGTTGTTGAAGAAAAGGGGACTGCAAAACAAGATTTTGGTAGAATCAAGCGGTGGAATCATAGAAAGCAATCTACTCAAGTTTGCAGCTGCTGGAGTTGACATAATAAGTCTCGGAGAAATGACCCATAGCGCAAAGGCTTTAGATATAAGTCTTGAAATCACGAAGGTAATAAAACGCAAGAGCTAAGATTTCCCTTTTGGGGTCATCTCTAAAACTCGAAAGCCTCGAGCACAAGGATTAGGCATTTCGTTAATTCCTACCTTTTCCAAAACTCCTTTCTCATCCTTTGCTGAGCCCATGATGTCATGCTCTGCAGGTATCAAAGACTGTAACGTGACGCCGTTCTCAACAATCTTTGCACTACACTTTGCCGGCAAGCCGAGCCTTACCACGCTTGCTTGTTGAATCGCTCTTTCCGCTGAATAGAGCACTGCGTTTGCGCCAGAAGTCAATTCCGCAATTCTCACTGGAACGCTCTCTTTTCCTATAGCTAAAACCTCGATGCCGTATACACGCTTAATGTCAGCGCCTATTTTCCTTAGTTTTGGCAGAATTTTGATAACATGTCCTCTTGCTTTGCGTGAGATGCGCATTTGAGAAAGGCTAACAACTGAGAGCTCTTCGATGCTTATGCCTCTAAAGGACATGTCCAAATGAACAACGTCAGCTTTCACCTCTTTCAGAAGATTTCGACACAATTCCAGCTCGTGAACAACAAGCAAGGGTCCGGTTTCCACTTTGGCGAATATAGGCTCAGCCAAGCAGTAACTAACTCTTGAATAGGGAGGTTCCACTAAAACAGCGCTTGCAGCTACCACCTGCAAAGCCTCAAAGCTATTGTCAAGAATTGCTGCACCAGAATCTGCGGCGACAACTTTCAAAATTTCTTCACCGATTTTAATACGACTCAAGAAGATTTATCTTTCACTGTTGGAAGAGTTATTTTTGGCCGAATGACGACTAAAACTCTCATGAGATGGTGATTGAATCAGAGTTACACTGACGGCCTAGACCATGAGAATGGTCGCTTGGCTCTGTGTTTCGTGTCAGAACACAGAAGATATATGAAATCTCTTGAGTGAGAGAATGGGCTATAGTTAATTTTAAAACGTGTCATTGTATTAATATGCTATCTCAAAGAGGTGAAATGTTTGGTTAAAGTAGATGACTATGAAATTGTTGAAGGACTCCACTACACAAAAGAATTCTTCTGGGTTCGCATAGAAGGCGGAAAAGCAAAAATGGGCATAACCGATTATGCGCAGAAACAACTCCGCGAAATCGTGTTCGCTGAACTCCCAAGCGCGGGTGGCACAATCACGCAAAATGAGCCCTTCGGAAGCGTTGAATCCGTGAAAGCAGTTTCAGATCTCATAGCGCCTTTAAGCGGCACTATAGATCAGGTAAACGAAGAAGTAACCAACAAACCAGAACTCCTAAACGAAGATCCCTACGGCGAGGGGTGGGTCCTAATAGTGACACCCAGCAACCTCGACGCCGAATTGAAAGCACTCATGGACTTCAACGCGTCTGTTGAATGGCACAAAAGTCTCCTGAAAGAAAGCTAGTCACTGCCCCTGGAAATAGTTGAAATATACGTTCGCCAGACTTCAACGACTTCAGAGTCTTCCTTCAAGCTTGTTCAAATGATTAAGAAAACCTAAGAACAGAAACAACAACAAAACAAGTAACACCTAAGCTCTAACGACCCGCTAATATCCTAGGTCACATTCTTCCATAGCCCTTTAGCTACCTTCCAGATTCTGTTTCTCCTTTCTCTAGATGACGACAAGGCTTTCCAAAATCGATTCGAGTAATCAGTATTCTTTCGGCATCGCCATAAGCTCCTTGTGAGTGAAGACTGGGCCGTCTTTGCACACGAACTTGTTTCCGATGTTGCACCTTCCGCATTTTCCGATGCCGCACTTCATCCGCATCTCGAGAGACAATATGACATCCTCGGGGGCGAAGCCTAGCTCAGTAATAACTGGCATGGTGAATTTTATCATTATAGGAGGCCCGCACACAATCAAGACAGCGTGTTCAGAACTTGGGGCAACCTCTTTGAGAACGGCTGGGACGAAACCAACTAACCCAGTCCAACCGGGAACAGCCTGATCTATAGTCACGTTAAGGTTGATGTCATCCCTCTTCCCCCAGGCTTCAAGATCATACTTGTAGATGAGTTCGCCTGGGTCGCGGGCTCCATAGATAACCGTTAAGTCTTTGAATCTGTCTCTGTTGGCTTCGTGAAGAATGAAATTGGTTAGAGACCTAAGTGTTGTAAAGGCGAAGCCTCCCCCGACAATTACAACATTTCGACCTTCCATTCTCTCTAGAGGAAAACCGTTGCCGAATGGCCCCCTGACCCCTATGACAGTTCCTTCTTCGCTGTTGTGCAGGGTTGCGGTAACCACTCCGACCTTTTTCACGGTGAATTGAATGTAGCCCTCGTCCATGGGGGATGAGGCTATGCCTATGGGGCACTCTCCGGCGCCGAAGACAGAGATTTCCGCGAACTGGCCACATCTATACTTGAAGTTCTTCATCTCGTCCGAGTCTTGGAAAACTAGTTCGAACGTCTTAATGTCGTTTACTTCGTTTTCTGTAATGATTTTTCTGATGGTCGCGAGGTTTGGGATATACGGATTGCTCATTTTCTACTCCACCTGTCTAGTCGATATTTCTTCAACTATTCTTCTGATGTCGAAGTTGACAGGACACTCCCTGACGCATCTTCCACAGCCCACGCAGAGGCTTTCGCCGAAGTTCTTGACGAAATAGTTGAATTTGTGCATGATCCGTTGCCTCACTCTCTCCTTTCCCGAGGGTCGAGGGTTATGCCCTGAACCCTGCAGTGTGAAACAGTGAAACTGACACGAATCCCAAATCCTGACTCTTTTTCCCTCTTCCAGTCTCTCGTCAAGAACGTCGAAACAGCAGCACGTGGGACAAAGATAGGTGCAGACTCCGCAACCTACGCACTTCTGGTGTATCTCGTCCCATATTGGGTCATCGAACATTCTGTCAAGCTTCTCGCTTACACCTTCAACAGGTACCTTAGATCTAATGGATTTCTCAACGTCCTCAGATAGCTTTCTCGCTTTTTCTATATCGGTTTTTTCTGCATCCCTCAACCACGGAAATTTCCCGATGAGCCTCTCACCCTTTTCAGTGACAGTTTCTATCAGATATTTGTCTTTTACATCTTGGAGAAGCAAATCCACGCCCTCTTTTCCGAAAGGGCTTCCTCCTACTGACGTACAGAAACATGTGCTCAAGGGATAACTACATGCCAAGCCGATTACAGTTGTGTGTCCTCTTTTTTCTAAGTAGTACAAGTCTTTGTGTTCCCCAGAAGAGAGGAACTTGTCGATCAAAACGAAGCCTCTAGCATCGCAGGGGCGAACGCCCAGCAACACCATCCTTCTCTTCAGATCTGGGGCTTCCTCAATCTCTACACCTTTCTTGCCGACTCTGTAGGCGAACAAGATTTCGTTTTGCGGGAAGAAAACCTCTTTAGGAGGCTTCTTTGTGTTCTGGAGATCTAGGCAAGCTTCATTTTCAGGGGAAAACTTGTCAAAGAAGACAAGATCTTTCTCTTTGACTGGCGCAAAAACCTCGTGTTCTTTGGCCAACTCTTCGATGAGGAAGGGAATTTTGCTCTTTTCAATAACCTTCCACTTCATCTAAGACACCATCCTGTCACCTTATAAACTCCTGAGAGTCATCCATTTTGAACTCTCCCAACGGGGGAATCTCCTCGAGGCTGACTCCTGCCTCGTAGTTGTACCGTTCTTTCATGATCTTTGCAGTTTTCTTCACGAGCTTCCTCAAGTCTATGTCCATCGGGCAGGCTCGACTACATGCTCCACAGTCAACACATCTTCCGGCCACGTGGAAAGCGCGAACAATGTGGTAGATCATAGTGTCTGAGATGTCGTTTGTTTTGCCGAACCAAGCAGGCATAGTTTGGTCGACGAAGCACATCTTACAGTAGCAGAGGGGACAAACGTTTCTACAAGCGTAGCACCTGATGCACTTGCTCAATTCTTCCTTAAAGTACGCCCACCTTTCCTCCACTGACTTCGACTCAAGATCAGAAACCTCGTGGAACTCGTCGACCTGCGATGTTCCAAGTACTTTTTCGCCCACAAACACATCGTAAATGGGGGGGGTTCTGTGCTTGCAGGTTAAGCATGAGTCGCAAATGAAACCACTTTTCGGTAAGGCAATCTCGAACCCTTCTCCCTTAACCAAGATCTTTTCGTCCTCAACACTAGCTTCTAAGACTTCTCTATTGTTGATTTTTGCCTCTACTTTTTTTCTGTCAATAAGCCCCAGACAGGGGACACCTATGATAACCACGTTTTCCCTCGGAATCTGCTTCTCAACGGCACAAACTGCTATTGAACGTGCGTCACAACCCTTTGCAACGACGCCTACCTTCTCTTTTCTACCCACCAAGTACTTTGAAAGATTGGCGTCGCAACTTTCGTTCCAAACAAGCTTTTGAACGTCTTCCACCTTGTCCACAAAGCAGGGAGCAGCACGAAGTGGTAGGGTTCCTTGTTCGAATCCAATTATCAGGTCTACTTTCTTCTCACTGAGAAGTTTTCTAGCGGTCTCTCTTATCGAATTCTCAAGGCTTTCCATACGACACTACTTCTTCACCAATCTTTCAGCAGGTCCTAGGACCCTCACCTTTTCTACCACATCCTTCACAACACTGGCAAATTTTTCACCTTCAGCTGCAGATACCCATGAGAAGTTTACTCTTTCAGGCTCAATCCCAAGGAATTCAAGTAGATCCTTCAGAACAGCAAATCTTCTTCTGGCCACGAGATTTCCACTGATGTAGTGACAGTCACCAGGGTGACATCCAGAGACTAAGACCCCATCCCATCCACGTTGCAGAGCTTTTATGATAAAGTACGGGTTGACCCTTCCAGAGCAGGGAACCCGAACCACCCGTATGTTAGGAGGATACTGCATCCTGCCTATTCCAGCAAGATCTGCTCCAGCATAGCTACACCAGTTGCACAGAAAGGCAAGTATTTTTGGGTTCCATTCTTTTTCAGCGGATTTCACTTTGTCACCTCAAAGCGTTTATAATCAAGCTCATTTGCATGTCGGTGAAGCCTTTGATGTCTATTGCCGAGCACCTGCAAGTAGCGGCGCAGGCTCCACATCCCTTACAGAGGGCACTGTTCACTTTTGCCACCTTTCCCCTCCTGGTTTCTTCGATCTCTATGGCGTTGTAGGCGCATACCAGCATGCAAAGTTCGCACGCTGTGCATCTATTTGGGTTAACGGTGGCGATAATTCCCTCAGCCTCAATGGTGTCTCTTGTCAATAGCGTACACGCTCTGGAAACTGCGGCCTTCGCTTGAGAGATGCTCTCTTCTATGGATTTTGGCGAGTGAGCCATCCCGCACACGAAGATACCTTCTGTGGCGAAGTCAACCGGTCGAAGCTTAGCGTGCGCCTCTAAGAAAAAGCCATCTTCGTTTACAGGAACCTTCAGCATCTTGGCTAGAATCTCGTTTTCTTTAGGTGGAACGACGGCTGCACTTAGAACAAGGAGATCGGTATCTATGATGATGTCTTCTTGGATGGTTGGTTCAAGAACCGATACATGCAGGGCCTCTTTTCCCTGTGAAATTGTCTTGGTAACCTTCGGCTTATTTTCCTCTTCATAACGGATGAAGACCACTCCAGCCTCTCTAGCCCTTCTGTATTGTTCTTCCATTAGGCCGTAGGTTCTTATATCTCGGTACAGAACGTAAACGTTGGCCTGTGGGTCTTTCTCCCTTATTTTCAGAGCGTTCTTGACTGCTTCTCCGCAACACATTCTGCTGCAGTATGGGTGTTCGTCATTTCTAGACCCTACGCATTGAACCATCACCACGTTGCCGAAATTTCCATGGCTATCAGTTGCGATTCGGTTCTCCAATTCTAGCTGAGTCAACACGCGGGAATCTTTTCCATAGAGGTACTCCTTCGGGCGGTATTCTTCACCTCCTGTAGCCACGATGATTGCTCCGTGCTCCAGCTCCCTTTTCACTTCGTTGCCAGAGTTTAGGGTTACCGTGGTTTTGAAGTTTCCTACGTATCCGGAGACGTTATCCACCTTTGCGTTGAGAAAGACTTTGATCAGCTCGTTTGAGTATACCTTTTCAATCATAGATCTCAGGTATTGTTGGGTATCGTCGTTGTCCAGCGTGTGGTGTATCTTGCGGAGGAAACCTCCAAGCTCTTTGTTCTTCTCAACCAGGTCCACTTCAAAGCCTTGCTCGGATAGAGCCAGAGCCGCGGTCATTCCCGCCAACCCTCCACCGATGACGAGTCCTCGGCTGGTGACATTCAACGAAAGCCTTTCTAAGGGCTCTATCACTCGAGCCTTCGCCACCGCCATTCTCACCAAGTCTTTGGCCTTTTCTGTCGCGGCCTCGTGATCGTGCATGTGCACCCAGGAACATTGGTCGCGGATATTTGTCATTTCGAAGAGATACCTGTTCAGACCAGCTTCCTTTATCGTTTCTTGGAATAGCGGTTCATGGGTTCGGGGCGAACATGAGGCCACTATGACTCTGTTTAGTCCATATTCTTTGATTCGATTCTTGATTATCTCCTGAGTGTCTGAGGAGCAGGTGTAAAGATTGTCACAAGCGTGGACGACATTTGGAAGGGTCCGAGCGTACTCCACAACGCTTGGAACGCTAACGACCCCTCCAATGTTGATGCCGCAGTGGCACACAAAGACCCCTATTCTGGGTGGCTGACCCCTAACATCCAGCTCTTTTGGATACTCCTTCTTCTTGACCAAGGTTCCTCGAACAGAAGACAGCAACTCACCCACAGTAGCAGAAGCCGCACTGGCCTGAGTAACAGTCTCAGGAATATCCTTGGGCGAGGAGGCTGCACCGCAGACAAGTATTCCAGGTTTCGACGTTCTTGTAGGTGTGAAGGATTGGGTTTTGAAGAAATCATATTCGTCGAGTCTGACCCCGAGTTTCTCAGCCAATTCTTTGTTGCCCCCGGCTGGTTTGATACCCAAAGTGAGAACAACTAGGTCAAACTCTTCTTGTACGAGCTTTCCATCCTCAGATTCATATTTTATTCTCAGGTTTCGAGTTTCGGGCACTTCTTCCACGGAGGAAACTCTACACCGTACAAACCTCACACCATATTCATCCTTCGCTCTCTCTATGTACTTATCAAAGTCCTTCCCATAAGCCCTGACATCCATGGCGAATATTGTGGGCTCAATTTGACTCATGTGCTCCTTTGCTATCACAGCTTCTTTAGTAGCATACATACAACAGACTGATGAACAATAACCGCTTCCACAAGTGACATCTCTGGAACCCACGCATTGTATGAAGGCAATCCTTCGAGGGATATCGCCATCAGATGGGCGAAGAACCATACCAGCATGCGGACCGCTGGCACTGAGAAGACGCTCAAACTCTATGCTTGAGACAACGTTCAGGTATCGGCCATAACCATACTCTGTCTTGAGGCTTGGATCGAATTCGTCAAACCCTGTGGCAAGAACTATCACTCCAACATCAAGTTGGAGTTCTCCGTCTTCTTGATCATACCTAATCGCTCCAGCCTTGCAAACTTCTTCACATATGCCACAGCCCAAGCACTTTTCCTTGTTGATTATGAAAACTAATGGTACAGCTTGGGGATATTTGACGTAGATGGCTCCTCCTTTAGATAGACCTTCATTGAATACATCCAACGCTTCAACTGGACATTTCTGTGCACAAACGCCACAGCCAGTGCACTTATCCTCGTCGACACGCCTTGATTTTCTAGTTAACGTAACCTTAAAGCGTCCTGCTTCTCCCTCAACTCGCCTTATAACCGTGTTTGTCATTAAGTTGATGTTCTGGTGTCGACCAGCGGCAACAAGCTTGGGTGCTAGAATGCACATGGCGCAGTCGTTAGTCGGGAACGTCTTGTCGAGTTGAGCCATTGTTCCGCCTATGCTAGGTGACGAGTCAACGAGGTAAACCTTGAAGTCTGAATCTGCTAGGTCAAGTGATGCTTGGACCCCAGCAATCCCACCACCGATTACCATCACAGCCCCGACTTTGTCCACCATGATCATCTCTCCAAGGCAGTATAGAATGGGGTCATGCCCTCTACTCTGTCGAGGCTAATTAGGCCTCTGCGTCTCAGAATCACCACGTGGCCCAGTACCTGCTTGTTGTCTATCCCTAAGCGTTTGGACAAATGCTTGATTGACATTGGCTTGTTCTCTAGTAAGAGATAAATTCGGTTACGTATGTACTCGGACGAGAGAGCCTCATCCATCTTCTCATCGAATTCTTCCTGCGATATCTCCTCGCCATAGACGTTTCCTTCCTCGATCATTTTCCTCTCTCTGGCCACGAGTGCTCGTAGCCGAAAATCTTCCACTGCCTTCTTTGCTGCTTGTATACCTTCCAGTTTCTCTGAATCCATTTTTTCTTTCCGCAGCGGAGAGGGGCCAAGAACCTTGATGTGGTTTGTAAAATCTCGGATGATCTCTGCAAATCGAGCTCCCTCCGATGCAGAGACCCATTCAAGGCGTAGGCGCTCTGTCAAGCCTAATGGAGCTATTATTTTTTTGAGCATCTTGAACTTCCGTTCAGCTTCATAGTTCCCGGTCATGTAGTGGCAGTCACCAGGATGGCAGCCCATGACAATAACGCCGTCCAGACCACTGCTCAGTGCCTCCAGTATCATGACGGGGTCAATTCTTCCAGTACACATTACTCTGATAACCCTCAGGTTAGAGGGATATTGAATTCGGCTAACGCCGGCTAGGTCAGCGCCAGCATAGGAGCACCAGTTGCAGAGGAAACCTAATATTTTTGGCTCGAACTTCATGCGGTTGCCCTCTCCAGCAAGGCTCTTGCCTGGGAAGTGATCTGTTCATCGGTGAAGTGAGGTATGGTGACAGCCCTTTCAGGGCAACTTGCTGCGCAGAGACCACAACCTTTGCAGAGCACCACTGTTACCTCAGCCACACCCACTTCGTTCTTTCCTATTGCACCGTAGGGACAAAGTTTCACGCAAGTCCCACATCCCGTGCATGTCTTTTCATCGATTGAAGCAACGATTCCTTCGGCCTCAATCTTTCTCTTTGAAAGGATTGTACACGCCCTCGAAACAGCTGCATACGCTTGGGAAATGCTTTCTTCAATGGATTTCGGCGCGTGAGCCATTCCGCAGACGAAAACTCCATCAGTGGTGAAATCGACGGGACGCAGTTTCGCGTGCGCTTCCAAGAAGAAGCCATTCTCGTTTAAGGGAACCTTTAGCATCTTGGCTAAGACGCTGTTTTCCTCGGGCGGGACGACAGCGGCACTCAACACCACCAGATCAGCGTCGATTGAAACCTGTTCGCCAATTGTGGGTTCATAGACTGAGACGCTTAGGATGTCTCTTCCATCTTGTGATTTGCTCCTAATGACCTCAGGTTTCTTGTCATCATCGTAACGAATGAAGACTACTCCGAGTTCTCTCGCTTTTCCATAGTAGGTTTCAATCAATCCATAAGTTCTCATGTCTCGATATAGTACGAATACCTCCGCGTTAGGATTTTTCTCCTTAATCTTCAAGGCATTTTTAACCGCCTCACCACAACACACACGACTGCAATATGGACGGACGTTATCCCTGGAACCAACACACTGAATCATTACTACAGAATCTAGTTCATTGGCACCACCACCCGTCGAGAGACGATCCTCCAACTCTGACTGAGTGATTATCTTGGGATCCACCCCGTACTGATACTCGTTTGGTTTGTGCTCTTCACTTCCTGTAGCCACGACTACGATTCCATGATCTAAATCCTTCATTTCAGAGCCCTGAGTTATGACGGTTCTGAAGTTCCCCACATAACCAGAGATTTCCTCAACTTTGGCTCCTAAGAAAGTGTGAATCAGATGGTTTCCTTGAACCTTACCAATCAATCTTTTCAAGTACTCTTGTGGGTCTTCTCCTTCTAGCGTATAGTGAATGTTACGAAGAAACCCGCCTAACTCTTGTTCTTTCTCAGTCAAGTAAACCTCAAAACCTTGCTCAGCCAAAGCCAGAGCCGCAGTCATCCCGGACAAGCCTCCGCCAATCACAAGTCCCTTAGGAACAACATCCAGAAGTATTCTATCCAACGGCTCAAGTCTTCCAGCTTTAGCCACTGCCATCCTAACTAAGTCCTTAGCCTTCTCCGTTGCGGCTTCATGTTCGAGCATATGTACCCAGGAACATTGGTCACGGATGTTGGCCATTTCAAAAAGATACACGTTTAACCCAACTTCCCTTAGTGTTTCTTGGAACAGTGGTTCATGGGTCCGAGGAGTGCATGAGGCCACAACAACTCTGTTGAGGTTATGCTCTTTGATTCGATTCTTGATTATCTCCTGAGTGTCTGAAGAACAGGTATAGAGATTGTCGCAGGCGTGGACGACATTTGGAAGGGTTCGAGCGTACTCCACAACGCTCGGGACATCGACAACTCCTCCGATGTTAATACCACAGTGACAAACGAAAACCCCAATTCTCGGCGGCTGACCTCCAACATCCAGCTCTTCTGCATAAACCTTCTTCCCTACCAAGGTTCCTCGAACAGAAGACAGCAACTCACCCACACTAGCAGAAGCCGCGCTAGCCTGAGTAACAGTCTCAGGAATATCCTTGGGCGAGGAGAACATACCGCAAACAAAGACCCCGGGCCTAGAGGTTCTCATAGGGTGAAAGGTTTGGGTTTTGCAGAACCCATGCTCGTTCAGCTCAACCCCGAGGCTTTTAGCCAATTTCTTTGTGTTCTCAGATGGAGCAAAACCGACCGAAAGGACGACTAGGTCAAACTCTTCCTCATGCAGCCTTCCTTCTTCGGTCTCATATCTTATCTTTAGGTTTTTTGTCTCAGGAATCTCCTCTAATCTGGATACCCTGCACCTGACAAATCTGACTCCATACTCATTCTTAGCCCTCTCAATGTACTTGTCAAAATCCTTCCCATAAGCACGCAAGTCTATATAAAAGATCGCGGGTTCAATCTGACTCATATGTTCTCGGGCTATAACCGCTTCCTTTGTGGCATACATACAGCAAACCGAAGAGCAGTAACCGTTTCCACATGTGACATCTCTGGAACCAACGCACTGTATGAAAGCAATTTTTGTGGGGATATCTCCGTCTGAGGGTCTCTGCACACGCCCGAAGAAAGGCCCAGAAGCGCTCAAGATGCGCTCAAACTCGATGCTCGTAACCACATTAGGATATCGTCCCCAACCGTACGCGCTCTTCAGCTTCGCGTTGAACTCCTTAATACCAGGGGCAAGAACGACAGCGCCAACGTTCAGCTTAACCTTCTTCTCTTGATCGGAATAGTTTATGGCATCGGCAAGACAAACGTTCTTGCAGAGTCCACAGCCTACACACTTTTCTCTGTCGATTAGGTACACCAAGGGGACGGCTTGCGGGTAGTTAATGTGAATCGCTGTTCTCTCACTCAAGCTTTTGTTGAAGGCATCTACGGCGTCAACTGGACAGAATTTGGCGCAAAGCCCGCACCCTGTACACTTCTCGAGGTCAACGTATCTTGGTCGTTTCCTCACCGAGACATTGAAGTTGCCAGCCTCTCCAGAAATCTCGGTGACTTCAGAGCACGTCAAGACTTCAACGTTCATGTGTCTTCCGCACTCTACGAGCTTTGGGGACAGAATGCACATGGAGCAGTCGTTGGTTGGAAAGGTTTTGTCCAGCTGCGCCATGATCCCTCCTATAGCGGAGGAGTTATCCACCACGTAAACTTTGAACCCAGACTCAGCTAGGTCGAGCGCAGCCTGTATCCCTCCAATTCCTCCACCTACAACCATCACCGAACCCACTTTGCTTACTTCAGAAACCGGGTTTCCTGAGTTCATGTTTGACATCCTCCATGCGGTTTACTTTGCCTCTCACTCTCCAACTCTTCGATACTTAGGGCTGTTTCCTTCAATTCCGACGACGGAGATTAATCCATCGCGCTCGAGAGAGACTATGCTTTTCAGCACTTCCCTTGGTGAAGTTTCCACTCGCTGGGCTATCTCTTTGACAGAGAGAGAGTCTTCTTTCAAGGAGAGAAGAACTCTTCTTCTTGCAAACTCCTTTTCGACGGTTTGTAGCGTCAGTTGGTCGAATTCTTCTTGTGACACTTTCTCTCCGAAGACATTTTTGTCCTCTATGAGTTCCCTTTCTCTGCCCACCAGCCATCTAATCCTCTGCTGGGCTAGAGCCTCCTTGGCTGCGACCAAACGCGCTCTCAACTGTTGTTGCGCCAAGTTTGTTTCTTTACCAAGTGGCCCCAGCTTTCTTATCTTTACGGTGAAATCTTTGACCAAGGTTGCAAAGCGTTCACCCTCAGCCGCGGACACCCAATCGACCAATAATCGCTTGGGAGATAACCCTATGTTTTTCAGGACGTTTTTCGTCGTCTTCATCCTTCTTTCCGTGTAATAGTTTCCAGTTATATAGTGACAGTCGCCGAGGTGGCAACCCAGAACCATGACACCATCTAGTCCTTGGATGAAGGCTTCGAGAACGATGGTTGGATCAACCCTTGCTGAACACATCACCCTGATGGTTCTGATGTTTGGCGGATATTGAAAGCGGCTGACTCCAGCTAGGTCTGCGCCAGCGTAGGAACACCAGTTGCAGAGGAATCCAAGGATGTCTGGTCCAAAACTCTCTTCTAAGGTCAAGATTTCACCTCAGCTAGGGCAGTCACTTGGGCGAGGAGCTGCTCGTCAGTGAAGTGCTGCATAGTGATCGCCATCTGGGGACACCCTGCTCCACACGCTCCGCACCCCTTGCAGGAGGCGGCTATCACTTTGGCCTTCATTCCCTTGTCGGTTTCTTCGAGTCGTATTGCCTTGTAGGGACAGATTAGCTCGCATAGACTGCAGCCCGAGCATTTGCCCTTGTCAACCATGGCAGTTAATGCTTCAGTGTGTAGTTTCTTAGCAGACATTGGGATAGATGCTCTAGAAGCCGCACCATAAGCTTGTGAAATGCTCTCTCCAACATCAGCGGGCCAGTGGGCACAGCCGCATACATAGACGCCATCTGTGGCGAAGTCAACGGGTCTCAGCTTCACATGGGCTTCAAGGAAGAATCCAATTGGTCCGAGTGGCACCTTGAGCTTCCGCGATAGTTCCTTCGCGTCCTCATGTTGAATCAGAGGCGTTGACAACACAACCAGATCGGCCTCGATTCTGACTTGCTCACCAATAAGCGAATGATAGACACTGACATCTAGTTTTCCATTTCTTCCTTGAGAAATTTCTGGGGGTTTTTCCGGAAGATGTCTAATGAATTTCACGTCTTTCTTTTGAACTTCTCTGTGATATTTTTCATATTCCTTTCCATAGGTTTGGAGGTCTCGATAGAGGACATATATATCGGCATCTGGATGAAGGTCTTTAAGAAGTCTTGCATTTTTTAGCGCAGTCATGCAACATATTCTTGAGCAGTCACTTCTGCCCTCTTTCCTAGATCCCACGCATTGGATCATGACAACTTTCCCTAGATTCTGTAATCGTCTATTCTTGAGAAGTTGCTCAAGCTGAAGCTGAGTTATTACGTTGTCATATTTCTTGTACCCATACATGCCAACAGGCTCAAAATTGACAGCTCCTGTGGCAACAATGATCGTTCCTATTCCGAGGTCTATGGTCTTCCCGCTTCTTCTCTGGATTGTAGCTTCAAAGTTTCCGATGAAGCCATCGACTTTCTTTACAACAGATGATGTTAAAATTTCTATATTTTCATTTGACCCGACCGCACTGACAAGTTGATTTACAACTTCGGATGCATCTCGCATGGTTGGATACAACTTGTTTAGGCTTCTGAGCATTCCACCCATCTCAGGTTCCTTTTCGACAATGTAGACGTTAAAACCCTGATTGGCAAGGCAGAGGGCAGCCGTCATGCCAGCGACTCCACCTCCGATAACTAAGGCAGAAGGAGTTACGTCTATTTCCGTCTCTTCTTGTGGTTGAAGTAGACTAGCCTTCGCCACTGCCATTCTCACTAGATCCTTCGCCTTCTCTGTGGCGGTTTCTGGGTCTTGTATGTGTACCCAAGAACACTGGTCACGGATGTTGGCCATTTCAAAAAGATACTTATTCAGACCGGCTTCTGTGCATGTAGCTCTAAAAAGCGGCTCGTGGGTTCGAGGTGTGCATGAAGCTACAACGACTCTATTTAGATTATATTTCTGTATTCCCTCCTTGATCTTGCTCAGTCCTTCTGAAGAGCACGTATAGAGATTTTCCTCTGCGTAGACTACGTTTGGCAGTTCTTTGGCGTATTCGACGACTTCTGGCACTTCAATCACGCCGCCTATGTTGATGCCACATTGGCAAATGAAAACACCAATTTTCGGCGTCTCGTCATTGCTGTGCTCCATCTATCGAACCTCCTCGTGTGCTACCAGCGCTACTACTTCTGCAGCTCTCGCGGCTGCTCCACTGGCTTGTGCAACAGATTCTGGAATATCTTTAGGACCATGGCAACATCCGCAGACGAAAACTCCTTGGATATTCGTGTCGACAGGCATCATCACGGAGTCTTTGGCTTCGAAGAAGCCGTATTCATCAAGTTTTACTCCGAGCTTTTCGCTTAGCTCCTTGTTAGACTCCTTGGGGACAAAAGCCGGGCAAAGGACCACCATATCCACTTTTAGCTCTCTCACTTCTCTGGTTATGGTATGTTCGCAAGAGATTACAAGATCCTTTGTTCTCGGATCCTCTGAAATCTCGCTAGGACGTCCTCTAATATATTGTATGCCCCAATTCTCTCTTGCTCTGTCGATGAAGCTTTGGAAACCCTTCCCAGAGGCTCTAAGGTCTATGTAGAATATGAAAACCTCAGAATCGGATTCATGTTCCTTTATTAATATCGCTTCTTTCGTGGCGTACATGCAACATGCGCTAGAGCAGTACGAAACACCTCTTCCCAAGCCCCTTGAACCCACACACTGTATGAAAGCAACCTTGTTAGGGACTTTTCCGTCAGATGGCCTTGTTACGTGACCTCCGGTTGGACCGGATGCGTTGGCTAGACGCTCAAGCTCCAGAGAAGTTATAACATTTTTATATCGCTTGTAGCCATATTCATTAATTGCAGATGGATTAAGTAGATTGAAGCCCGTAGCGACGATGATAGCGGATACTTCTAGTGTGATCTCTTCAGGCTCTTGTTCAAAGTCCACAGCCTCGGCTTGACACAACTTTTCACATATTCTGCATACTCCACGTGTGAAGTATAGACAGTTTTCCTTATCGATTGTCGCAATGCGAGGCACGGCTTGCAGGAACGGCATATAGATGGCCTGCCTCATTCCAAGGAGCATATCAAATTCGTTAGGCAATCTAACTGGACATTTCTCTGTACACGTGCCACAACCTGTGCATTTAGCCTCATCAACGAATCGAGGCTTTCTCATGACCTTTACGTTGAAAAGTCCCGCCGATCCGCTGACTTCCTCTATTTTGGAATAAGCCAGCAATGTGATATTTGGATGGCGAAAGCACTCAATCATCTTTGGGGCAAGTATGCAAATTGAGCAGTCCAGTGTTGGAAATGTTTTGTCTAGTTGCGCCATTCTTCCGCCTATGCTTGGGGTCTCCTCCACGAGGTATACCTTAAATCCACGGTTAGCTAGATCCAAGGATGCTTGTATCCCGGCAACACCACCACCAATCACCAAGATTGAAGAGCTTTCCTTCAAGAGAATCACACTTCACCTCTTCTTAAGTAACGATGGATAGATGCCGCGGCTCTCTTACCAGCAGCAATTGCCTCAATCACGCTTGCCGGCCCTGACACCACATCCCCACCAGCAAACACTCCGGGCATGCTTGTTTCCAGAGTGAGAGGATCTACGGCGATGGTATTCCATTCAGTGACTTCGACCATCTCAGGGAGAAAGAAGATGTCTGGTAATTCACCGATGGCCAAGAGTATTGTGTCCAATTCCATGGTGAACTTCGAGCCCTTGATCGGTATTGGTCGTCTTCTACCACTCTCGTCAGGAGATCCTAATCTCATCCGAATACACTCTACAGCAGTAACTTGTTTATCCTTTTCTAAGATTTTCCTAGGCATCAACAGAAAATGAATCTTTACGCCATTCCTTTCTGCTTCTTCTACCTCCAAAGGACTTGCAGGCATCTCTTCTCTAGATCTTCTATAGAGAATGTTAACCTCTTTGGCCCCGAGCTGGAGGGCGGTTCTAGCTACATCCATGGCAGTGTTGCCACCACCAACAACTCCGACTCTTTCTCCAAGTCTAGGTTGTCTCTGCAGGTTGACTTGACGCAGCAAATCAATGGCGTGTAGTATACCTCCCAAATCTTCACCTTCAACACGAAGCTTTCTGCTTTTGTGAGCTCCGGTTGCGACGAAAATCGCTTTATATTCTTCCTTTTTTAGAAGGTCTCTGAACGACAGATCCTTACCAATGGCTGTGTTGGTTCTAATCTCTACTCCAAGATTTTCTATATACTTTATTTCCGCATCTACGACATCCTTGGGCAGCCGATATGTGGGTATTCCCACTCTTAACATCCCTCCAGGCTCAGACAGCGCCTCAAAAACTGTAACTGGAAATCCCATCCTGATCAATTCCCAAGCTGTCGTAAGTCCAGCTGGGCCAGAACCGACTATAGCTATTCTTTCCTTACGCGTCTTAGGCAGAGGGGTTACTTCTCTTTTTCCATAGTCCGCAAGAGAGCGTTCAAGAAAATTTGAAATGTAGTTGTCAAGCTTACTGCGTTTGGGTTTTTCCTCACAGGGTCGTAGGGAAAGCCAACTGTAGACTAGAGGGAATGGAAATTGCTCTCCAAGAATTGCAAGAATTTCTTCAAGCTTGCTCAACACGTCTGGCAAATAGCCTCGTTCAACAGTCATCTCTCTTAATAGCAAGAAGATTTCCGGTAGTTTCAGCCCGTGGGGACATCTTTTGTAGCATCGATAGCACATTGCGCATATCCAGAGTCCTGTTTCGGACAGAACGTTCTCCAAGCCAAGAGAGAGCTTGTTGAAAAAGACTCTTGGATTATAGAGCCCTGGAAAAACTCTTGCAACTGGGCAGGCTGCGGTGCAGGTTCCGCATTCATAGCAATGTGCCAACATCTCAGCGTCGGGTGATCTTTTCGAAAGCTCCCGTGAGATTGCAGCTTGAGAGCTTCCCGAGGTGAACTGCTCTATCCTGTTGCTCATCGATCTGGCGATCCTCCATGATGCAGCTTTGTTCCACTGTCTCCAAGGTCAAGAGCGATTCGAATGCCTGTTACTACACCGATACCCAGAATCATCTTAGGATTTTCCCTTGAAGCTCTCCTCTCCAGCCAATTCCGAAAGCCTCTTCTCAGCCCTCGTTCTCTTCCTTCTGGCGAAGGAAACGATCTTGGCCAACATCCTAGTCTTCTCCAGTTCACTCTCCTTCGCATCTTCGAAGGTTCTCTCCTGAATGTAACCCTTACGAAGACTCTCATCGTAAATTGTCCTGCCTACTTTTGTCCTTATAAGAGTTGAAGTATATCCGTCAGGTGAACCAAGTCCTCCGACCGAAATGTCGGCGTACTCGTTGCTGAAGTCTTGGCATGCAAAGCATGCTGGGCGAGCGACTTCGTGTATCTCTTCCAATGGGACATGAATAGTCACACCTTTAGTGAGTGTGATTGTGAAGTCATCTTTGATGTTCAATTTGACGATATCCTCTAGATTGATGTCGAGTTTCTTCTCCAGTCTTTCTCTTGCTACGTCATCAAACGAGAAATTTTCTATGCAAAATAGCCCTATCGTGTATTTTATGAGGTGAGCTGGGAGAATTCCGAGGCATTGCATCTTTCGAATCGCATTGATCTGGCAGGGAGTTCCAACCACGGCTATATTCTGCTTATATCGTCTCTCTAGGTTCTTTACTGTGGATAGAATAGGAGTGTAAGTGGTATATTTTCCTCCTAACTCCTCTAGATGTTGGGATCCTGAGAATGTAGAGCCTGATGCTTCTATGAGCTCCTCATGGGTTGAGGCTATCATGGGCTTTCTCGCGAATCGCCCTGTCTTTTTTGACACTAGAGCACCATTTATCAGGTTGCTATCCAGTAAGTATAGGAGGAGAGAGGTAACTACGCCTCCGTCTGTGCAAATTTTCTTCACCTCTTTATTTGTCGTCTGAGCGGAGGTTATCCTATGATAGTCGCCTATAGGAGGCTTCCAGCCAAACTTCTCTTGGAGCTCCAAGTTTAGCTTATCTGTTTGAGGGCATATGAGGTAGCATATTCCGCATTTCAGGCAATTTTCCTCGTTGATGTATTCCGGCACCTCATTCTTACCCATCTTGAGGGCGTTGAGTTCTCCCGCTGAGCAGAAGGAGACGCAGCCACCACACTTGCCACATATTCCCTTCTCGACTACTTCCATGGCTAAATCTTTGAATGTCTTAGTCTCCTCCATAGTAACCAAACCTAGAACGTTAGTATAATTTTGAACCATTATTTAGGAATTTCTCATGGGCAAATTACAGAACAACAGATATAAAGAAGCGATCTAATGGTATAGTTTCTCGTGAAAAAAGCAAGTCTAGGAGAGATTTCAGCTTGCCAAAGAAAATAGTAATTATCGGCGCAAACGCAGCTGGTGTTCACGCCGCAAACGCAGCTCGCAAAACCGATTCCAAGGTTGAAATTACTTTAATAGACAAAGAGAAAATCCCAGCCTACTCGCGTTGCGGTATACCCTATGTCCTAGCTGGTGAGATACCAAGCTTTGAAGATCTCATGGCCTTTCCTCCAGCCCATTATAGAATGATGAAGTTTGATCTACGCCTTGAAACCACGGCTAGGTCCATCAATCCAGAAGATAAAATTGTTCTAGTTGAAGACAAGAAAGGAAATTTCGAAGCACTAAAATACGACTCGTTGATCCTCGCAACTGGTGCTGATCCGTTTATTATACCACTCAAGGGTCGCAACCTTCCAGGAGTGTTTGCGATGAGGTCGGTGGATGACGGAAAAAGAATTCAAGAAGCGCTAAAGATGGCCAAGAGTGCTGCTGTTATCGGGGCTGGATTTATTGGTCTAGAAACGGCACATGCTATCGCGATGAATAAAATCAAAACTACGATCATTGAAGTTGTGCCCTACATTCTTCCTGCATTATTCGACGAAGATATGGCCGATTATACACAGAAGAAAATAGAAGGACATGGCGTAAACGTGGTAGTAGGCAAACGGGTAGATGCAATCCTAGGCAAAGAAAAGGTTGAAGGCGTAAGCGTAGCCGGAGAGAAAATAGAAGCAGATATTGTTGTCATGGCTGCAGGCATCAGACCAAGAACAGACTTGATAAGGGGACTCGGAGTAGAATTAGGTGTAACCCGAGCCATCAGAGTGAACCCAAGAATGGAGACCACCATTTCCAGCATATTCGCGGCCGGAGACTGTGTAGAATCTCAAAGCTCGATCACAGGGTTGCCATGTCTTTATCAACTTGGAACCAACGCGGTTAGGCAGGGAACAACCGCTGGAGTAAATGCGGCAGGAGGATACGCTGCCAATCCTCGCGTGATTTGCAGTGCAGTTTCGAAAATCTTTGATTTTGAACTTGGTGCTGTAGGTCTCTCAGAGTATCAAGCTGCCAAGGTTGGCTTCCAAACACTTAGTGCAAGCATCACGGGAAAAACTCGGGCACCATATTTCCCGGGAGGAAAAGAAGTCAAAGTAAAAGTCATTGCTGAACCTGTTTTGGGAAGAATTATGGGAGCCCAGATAGTTGGCGGGGAAGACGTAGCGCAGAGGATTAACATGCTCTCTGTTGCGATACAAAAAGAAATGACGGCGTTAGAGCTTTCTGCGGCTGACACTAGTTATGCTCCTCCCGTAGCTGAGACTGTAGAGCCCGTAGCGACAGCCGCGGAGATCGTTGCCAAAAAAATACGTAGGCGTAGGTAGGAACCTTCATTAGGACGCTGAACTCCAAGATTCAAGGCTAATCAAACCTAATGAAAGGCTGACAATCCCTAGAAGGATAAATGGATGAAGGTTGGCATATACGACATTCCTGAGAATTACTATTACATTAAAGAACACGAGTGGATCTTAATAGAAAACACTGACACAGCAAGAATTGGAATCACAGACTATGCTCAGAAAGCGTTGAGGGAGATTACTTACTTCTACACAGGAGAAAAGAATACTGAAGTCAAACGGATGGAGACAATCTGCAAGATAGAGTCAGTAAAATGCGTTGCTGAGATATTAAGTCCCTTCTCAGGCATTGTTCTCAGATTTAATAACGGACTATTCGACACTCCAAGTATCATAAACAGTGATCCTTATGGCAAAGGTTGGATAGCAATCATCCGCCCTTCAAACCTTGAAAAAGAGCAGGAAAAACTATTAAAACCAGAAATTTACGCAGAGCACATAAAAGCACTTACCAGAGTAGATGAAACTCTATTAATTCACAGATGGAAAAAGGGAATAGAGGAAAAAACGGGCGAATAAAGGGCTCTAATCTAGACACCAAGCTTACTCAACAAGTCAGACGTCTTCACACGGTTCATGTCCAACCCCAACTCCTTTGGCGGCATTCCTAGAGCAAGCCCAAGGACTTGTGGGTAAAATAGTACTGGCAGATTATAAGCCGCATTAAATCTTCTCTCTATCACCCTCTGATTTCTGTCGTACATAGAACCACACAAGGGGCACATCAGAACCATCGCGTCGGCGCCCATAGCATGGATGTGATCAAGTTTTCTCTGAGCCATTGTCAACGCGATCTTATCGTCAACGTCCAGAATCACTCCGCCACAACACTGCGTCTTATCCTCATATTCTACAGTTTCTGCGCCCAGTGCAGAGATAAGTTCATCTAGAGTTCTAGGAAACTCCGGGTTCTCGAATCTGTCAAAAACATCTGATGGCTTAAAGTAATGGCATCCATAGTGGGAGGCTACCTTGAGCCCTTCCAAGCTGTTTTTAACTTGGCTCTTAATCTTTTCAGGGCCAATATCTTCGTATAGAACACGCACAAAATGTCTAACTTTGAGCTTTCCTTTGTAAGCCCGACCTATTTTTCGCAGCTTCTCGTTGACCTTATGCCTTAGTTCATCATCATGCGTCAGCTCTTTGGAGGCTTCCGCTAGCGTGGAGGCGCAACCTGTGCAGATAGTGCATATATCTAAGCCCGTCTCTTCAGCAACACCTAGATCCCTAGCAGCTAGAAGCAAAGCTGTCTCATGGTCTACGGATCTTATGGGGAAGCCACAACAGGCAAAATCCTCAATGTCTATGAGTTCCATTCCGAGTTTTTTTGCGACATTCCTCGCTGAAAGCTCGAACTGCTTAGACATTACAGGTGAAAGGCACCCTGGGAAAAAGGCGTACTTCACTTTACTCTCCTCTTCCAGCGCTTGAGAGCTTGTTTAAGCCCGTTAGCTTAAAGATTTCCTGAACTTCCTCGTTTCTGGGTTGAATTCGCGGTAACCCAAGTTCTTTCCTTTTAGTGTTATCAAACTGGCTCACGGGGAACAGCTTGCCTTGGGTTCCTACGATCTCCACTCGCTTGGCAAAAGAGCTGTGAACATAACCTTCTTTTACTGCCAGATTTTTCAGAGCATTCATCACATCAGCTATTCTAACATCCTGAGGACAACGTTCCCGACAAGTGTAACATGCAGAACACAGCCATATGAATTCATTTGAAAGGACCCTTTCTCTCATACCCAGCACGGTCATTCGTATGATCTTTCTGGGATTGTATTTCTCCTCTATCTCTCTAACCGGGCATCCGACGTTACATGTTCCACATTGATAGCATCTCTTTATGTTCTGTCCTCCGGGAACCTTTGAAACTTCGTCTTTGAACTTAGGGTCGAGTTTAGTGACCACCAAAATAGGTCTCTCCACATCTAATTTGACCAACCAACTTCAGTAGTTGAATAGTCAGTTCGAGTCCCTCATTCTGAGAATAATATAAGACAGTCTGACTTGAATTTAAGTATTTTTTAGCGCGCGACAACATGGAAATCTCATTTATAGCCACAAGAATGACCCAGATGAAACTTCGACAAACGTGATTCCCTCTTTTCCCCTAAACCGGGCGTTCAGTCGGAAAATTAATATGGACAGTGTTGTTAAAGTATGCAAAACTGAGAAAAATGGTGATTTGGAATGGTAACAAAAGTAGCTATAAACGGATTTGGCAGAATAGGAAGACTCCTGTACAGAGCAGCATTGGAAACTGGAACTGAAATCGATTTCGCAGTAGTCAACGATCTAACCGATGCAAGAACTCTTGCACACCTCTTGCAAAACGACACAGTCCATGGTAGACTGCCTTTCGACGTTGAAGCCAAGGAAAACACGCTCATCATTAAGAAAGATGGCGCTGTCAAACAGGAACTGAAAGTTTTGGCACAGCCCGACCCAGCGAAGCTACCTTGGGAAGAGATGGGAGTGTATTTGGCAGTGGAATCCACTGGAAGATTCAGAAAGAAAGAAGCTGCAGCAAAGCATCTGCAAGCTGGAGCAAAAAAAGTGTTGGTTTCAGCGCCGATGAGCCCAGCCACCAGCGCAGACCTAACCGTGGTTTATGGTGTAAACGACAATAAGTACGACCCGCAAAAGCATCACATAATTTCCCTGGCCTCCTGCACAACAAATTGTGTGTCCCCTGTTGCCAAAGTGCTAAACGACAAATTCGGCATCAAGGCAGGACTCATGACCACAGTCCACTCAGTCACCAACGATCAAAGACTCCTAGATATGCAACACAAAGACATGCGTCGAGCCAGATCAGCAGCTTTCAACATGATACCGACAACCACTGGTGCAGCGGTTGCAGCCACCTTGACGCTACCAGAACTCGCGGGAAGAATGAATGGAATGGCCATGCGTGTTCCGATTCCTGACGTCTCCATAGTTGATTTTGTGGTCACGCTTAACAGAGAAGTTACAAAGGAAGAAGTCAATGCAGCTTTCAAAGAAGCCGCAGGAAAGGAGTTGAAGGGAATTTTGGATTACAGTGAAGCACCTTTGGTGTCATCAGACTTGATTCACAATCCTTACTCGGCCATCGTCGACGGTCTTTCAACAATGGTCATCGGAAACCTAGTCAAAGTGTTAGCATGGTACGACAACGAGTGGGGTTACTCAGTTAAAATGGTGCGGATGATAGAGAAAATCTGCAGAATGGCTTAACCCCAACACATCAAAAGCTTCAACTAATCTGCGAACCCGTACGTGTATTTCCTTTGCGATAAGGAGGTTGGAGAATGTCAGAAATACTGACCATGGAAAAATTCGAATTAAAAGACAAGACAGTTCTGGTTAGGGTAGATTTTAACTCTCCAGTTGATCCACAAACAAAAAGGGTTTTGGACGACACAAGAATCCGAGCCCACGCAGAAACAACAATTAGAGAGTTGATGGAAAAAGGCGCGAAAGTCGTAATTCTGGCTCATCAAGGCAGACAGGGTGAACCTGACTTCATTCCATTGCAACAACATGCGGAAATTCTAGGCAAAATTCTCGGCAAACCCGTGAAATATGTGAATGATGTGTTCGGTGAAAAAGCGCAACAAGCCATACAAGAACTCAACGAAGGTGAAATCTTAGTTTTGGACAATGTTCGCAGCTACGTTAACGAGCGAAAAAAGGGAACTCCTGAAGACCATGTCAAAACAGAGTTTGTTCAGAAGCTTGCTCCTCTGGCTGACATCTTCGTCAATGATGCCTTCGCTGCAGCTCATCGGGCGCATGTTTCAATCGTTGGCTTCACGGCCGTTTTACCGAGCGCTGCAGGTCGCATAATGGAGAGAGAACTCAAAGCTTTAGGAAAAGTCTTGCATGCACCCGAAAAGCCATGTGTCTATATTTTGGGTGGAGCCAAGGCAGATGATGCACTGAGAATCTCAGAATACGTTTTAAAGAACAACATAGCAGACCACATATTAACTGGAGGCATCGCAGGCCACCTTTTCTTAGTTGCAAAGGGTATTGACCTAGGAAAGCCTAACATGGGGCTATTAGAAAAGAAGGAACTGATGGGCTTGGTGCCAGGCATACAAGAGTTGATGAAAGAATTCCCAGGTAAGATTGAGCCTCCAACTGATCTCGCAGTGGAGGCTGATGGAAAGCGGAAGGAGATTGCAGCTGAGAAACTTCCAACAGATCATCCCATCTATGACATAGGAACCCAGACAATACAAGAGTATGCCAGAATAATAGGAAACGCCAGATCCATTGTGATCAGCGGACCTGTAGGTGTATATGAAAACAAAGAATTCCTTGCAGGCACAAAGGGAGTTCTAGAAGCAATTGCTGCTTCTAAGGCGTTCTCCTTGATTGGCGGAGGCCACACAGTAGCGGCTGTTGAAGGATTAGGACTGGCAAACAGAATGGGCTACATCAGCACGGCTGGAGGCGCCCTAATAGAGTTTCTAATGGGCGAAGAACTACCTGGTGTCGCCGCATTGAAAAAAGCAGCAGCTAGAACCTGAGAATTCCCATTTTCAACATTTTTAAGATTATATCCTCCGTTCTCTTGAACATGTAGAATGAGACCATATGATTGCTTTCAACGCGGTGAAGCTGACTTTCCAGCAACTTGCCCAACGACAATCCAACAAATGAATCTTTATTAGGAGCCGCAGTAACACTTATATCGGCAAACTATGCCTTGAATTAAAATTGGCGATAAATATGACGCCATAAAACGCTCCATCTGAAATGCAATCCTTGACGTCAAAGTCAAAGGATGAAGGGTGGAGTGAGCCTTTCTCGCTCGCAATGAACACCATGCAGAGTCCAACCGCATTAACAGACATTAGACTGACTCCTCAACGTCAAACAGATGTCAGTCTAAGTAAGTAGGCTCGACACGCTACGCCGTCTGGGGAATGGCCAGGCTTGAGCGCTGAAGAAGGGCGCGGCAAGCGGCGAAACGCCTCGGGTAAGCGCATGCAGCTGTAGAACCGAGGATGCCCGAATGGGACTTCCCACTGCGAGTTCTTCGGAACTTGCGGTGCTTCCACATGGGAGCAGGAACTCCCCGAACGGAAACATCTTAGTAGGGGTAGGAAAAGAAACCAAGCGGGATTCCCTGAGTAACAGCGAGCGAAAAGGGAAAAGTCTAAACCGAATCTGGTAAGGAAACTTATCGGAGATGTAGGGTTGCGGACCTGGCCTCCTCTTCATCAGTGAAGCTGAAGTGGCCTGAAACGGCCTGCGATACAGGGTGAAAGCCCCGTAAGTGTAAACTGGAAAGAGTTGGGCTGGAGTTCCAGAGTATTGTACCTTGGTTCTGGTGCAAGAAACTAGGGGTCATCAACCTCTAAGACTAAATACGTCTCAAGACCGATAGCGCACTAGTACGGTGACGGAAAGTTGAAAAGTACCCCGGAAGGGGGGTGAAAAGTGCCTGAAACCAGACGGTAACAGACGTGTGCAGCCCGGAAGGGTAGACTCCTCTCAAAGGAACCCATGGCAACATGGCAGTACGAGGGAGGACGACCAGGGTTGCACGATCCGTCTAGAAACACGGGCCGGGGAGTTCACGGTTGTGGCAAGCTTAAAGGCTATCCAAGCTTGCAAGCGAAGGGAAACCAAAACGCGCGCAACCAGCTTCACGCTGGCAAGGCGCTGGGTCTGAAAGGGCCCGGAGTCACAGCTGTGAAACTAGAAACCGGGCGATCTAGCCCTGGGCAGGTTGAAGCCAGGCGAAAGCTTGGTGGAGGACCGATAGGGTGCTGACGTGCAATTCGCTCCGTTGACCTGGGGCTAGGGGCTAAAGACCAATCTAGCCCGGTGATAGCTAGTTCCCTCCGAAGTGGGTCGCAGCCCAGCCTCGAGCGAGACCGCCGATAGGGTAGAGCACTGATTGGAAAGTAAGGGGTCGAAAGATCTCACTTTTCTTTCAAACTCCGAATCTACCGGCGTCGTAGAACTCGAGAGACGGGCCATAGGGGGTAAGCTCCTATGCCGAGAGGGGAACAACCCAAACTGAGGTTAAGGCCCCAAAGTGCTGGCTAAACGTTAAACGGAAAGGCGTCGTCAGCCCCAGACAGCGGGAAGGTAGGCTTAGAAGCAGCCACCCTTTAAAGAAAGCGTAACAGCTCACCCGCCGAGGCTGAGGGCCCTGAAAATGGACGGGACTAAGCCAGCCGCCGAAACCCCAGGGCACAACCGAAAGGTTGTGATCCGGTAGGAGGGCGTCCCGACTGGGCAGAAGCCGGGTCGTGAGATCCGGTGGACCGGTTCGGGATTGAAAATCCCGGTGGTAGTAACAGCAAAGAGGGGTGAGAAACCCCTCCGCCGAAAGGGCCAGGGTTCCCCGGCAACGCGTCGTCAGCCGGGGGTAAGTCGGTCCTAAGGCATGTCTTAACAGAGCATGCCGAAAGGGAAACCGGTTAAGATTCCGGTACCACAGAGGTACACGCGGCAACGCAAGCTCAACACCTGACACTTCGGGGTAGGCTGATCAAGGTTGTCGCCTTGTTTAACCGTATAAGTCTGGGGAGTGCCGTAATGGCGAGAACCAGGTGAAAGCGGGAATAGCCGCCCGTTTTAGGGCGGTTCAGTTGATCTCTGGAGTCCTTGAAAAAGGTGTTGAGAAGGATTCTCTGTGACCGTACCAAGATCCGACACAGGTGTCCCTAGGCGAGAAACCTAAGGCGTGTCGGGTACACACCAAGCGAGGGAATTCGGCAATCTAGCCCCGTACCTTCGGTATAAGGGGTGCCTGCGGTTTTGGCTTCGGCTGGAACTACAGGTCGCAGTGACAAGGGGGTCCCGACTGTTTAATAAAAACACAGGAAGCCGCAAGCCCGAAAGGGTGTGAACGGCTTCTGAATCCTGGCCAGTACAGGTTCCTCAAACCCGGGTTCAACTGGGCTAAGGGCCTGCAAACGCCGGGAGTAACTCTGACTCTCTCAAGGTAGCCAAATGCCTTGTCGGGTAAGTTCCGACGTGCATGAATGGAGCAACGAGGTCCCCGCTGTCCCCGCTTGGTACCCGGTGAACCCACATGACGTGGACGAACAGTCCACGAACTCCCAGCGGGAAAAGAAGACCCCGTGGAGTTTTACTGCAGTCTGTCGCTGGGCTGTGGTTGCGGATGCAGAGCGTAGGCGGGAGCTTTCGATCCCAATCTCTCCGGGGATTGGAGGAGGCACCAATGGAACACCGCCCTTCTGTAATCATTTCTCTTACCGGCGCCTGAGCGCTGGAACAACGATAGATGGGCAGTTTGGCTGGGGCGGCACCCCCTTGAAAAAATATCAAGGGGGCCCAAAGATCGGCTCAGACGGGTCAGAAACCCGTCGTAGAATGCAAAGGCAAAAGCCGGTCTGACTGAATCCTCCAAAGTAAGGGATTCAGGGGCGAAAGCCGGGCTTAGCGAACCTCCATGTCCTCATTGATGGGGGCTGGATATGACAGAAAAATTACCCCGGGGGTAACAGGCTTGTCGCGGGCGAGAGTCCCCATCGACCCCGCGGCTTGGTACCTCGATGTCGGCTCTTCCTATCCTGGCCCTGCATAAGGGGCCAAGGGTGAGGCTGCTCGCCTATTAAAAGGGAACGTGAGCTGGGTTTAGACCGTCGTGAGACAGTTCGGACTTTATCTGCTGGGAGTGTTGGTCGCCTGAGGGGAAAGGGTCCCCAGTACGAGAGGAACGGGACGCTGCAGCCTCTGGTTTACCGGTTGTCCGACAGGGCATCGCCGGGCAGCTACGCTGTCTAGGATAAGAGCTGAAAGCATCTAAGCTCGAAGCCTTTCCCGAAAATAGGCGGCCAATCTCCACGTGTGGACTTGGCAACTTGTTCATTGTGGGGACAAGGGCTCCTATAGAAGATGGGTTTAATGGAGCCGGGGTGTACGCATCAAGACTTCGGTCGAGATCCTCAGCCCGCGGCTTCCAATCGCCCGAGGTGTCGAGCTGAATTGGGCTGATGTCTGGACGATATTTGAGGAGCAGTTAAGGCGAAGCGAAAAGGACTCCGCATGGTGAGCATAAAATCCCAAATACCACAAGTACCTATCATTTCTATATGTGATTACCGTAGGAAAAATCAGCCCAAAACGAAGCAGCATGCAAACTCCAAAACGTTAATTGGGAACTTCATTGCTCCTTTTTCTTGGCTGGCGAGCTGGCGGACGGCTTTCGAACGCGTTTGCGTTTGAGGAAACTCCGCCCACCGAGCAGATATCGCAACATCCGCAAGGGTGTAAGGTGAGAGCCTTGGCTCCAGTGCAGAAACGGAACGTCGTGTCCAGCGTATGTACGATGATGCGTGTTAAGTCGTTGAGGAGTTGGATGCGAAGCGGTGAAACGGCTGTCCTGCGAGGTGAAAGGGCAAATAGACGCCTGTGAAGGGTCTGCTTGAGGCGTGGGTAGCTCGTTTAGCTGAATGCCGTCTAGAACAGAAGGCGGGTTACAACCAGCACGCCAGCCACCCCAACTGTATGCCGACCAAACGGAAAGATACTGAACGTCTTATGGGAACTGAAGAAAAAGGGAAAAGCAGATTCAACCATTTTGGGAGATCGTTGAGATTCTCAAGAACTATCCAAAGCAGTACAAGTCATCTAGAAAGCAAATCGAACAAATGCTTCAGAACCTTAACCGACTAAAAGAGAGCATTTGAGATACGCGCGCTTTCTACTTCGGAATTGTTATGATATGAAAACAGCGTTCTTTGCCCCAGATTCTGGACTCTGGAACTTCCATTTTGATGTTTGGATTGACACTTGCTGCAAGTCCCTCAAACCATCGCCACGAGTAGTTCTTGCATACGATTTGCCAAGGGCCATTCAAGATTCTTACTGCTTCCATCATGGGACAGAAGCCAGTGTTTTCACCTACCACTTTATTATCTTCAACGCGTGTTCCTCTAACTCCGCCGATTTGTTCAAGAGCCACATTCATCACGATAGCTACTGCGCTAGCATCTGTTTTTGTAATGCCCATTTCTTGTTTGATTTTCTGTCCAGTGGACTTGCCAAGTTCGTAGAAGTATTTCTGGGCTACTTTAAGTGCGTCATCCCCGAACTCTTCATAGTTGGCCAACATATATCCAATAATGGTTGTTTGGAGTGACACAAGTCTCCTCTGCTCTTCGGATAAAGGCATGCTCTGCAAAACCCCCTTAATGTAGTATTCAATATTTGAATAAAAGACTATGTACATGTATCGTTTAGCGCACGCAATCTCCTCTTTTTTTCTAAAGAACTGCACACTCGTCATGCGTGTGAGAAGTGATCTAGACAGCAGTTTATACCTTCATGACGAGCGCTTGGAATAGAATATAAAGCAGTATAAGAACTGCTCCACCAGTTTTAGAGATTCCATCTCTCATAATGAAGCGCCAGAATATGACGGTTGATATTAGCAAGAATGGGAGGATCTCGATGAAGATAGTCATGTCTACCTTGAAAGGAGAGGTCAAGAGTACCAGCCCGAGTACAAGGGTTAGGTTGGTGAGGTTAGACCCAATGATGTCTCCTAATGCAAGTTGTACGCGACCACGTTTGACTGCTGTAAGATCGAGTGTAAGTTCTGGCAGTGAGGTGCCTATGGCGACTATTTTCGCGCCTATCAGGATGGGTGGAACTCCTAAGGCTACTGCTATGTTTGAGGCGGAGTAAACTGTTAAGCGAGCGGATACTACTACGATCGTGAAGCTTAGCAAGAGCGTTGCGACCACAACGCTTTTTTTTCCCATGCTCATTGCTTTGCCGTCATTCAACTTGACAGGTGGCGTTCTTTTTCGCGCCATAAAATATGTGTTTATCAGGAAGGTGCCAAGAAGGATTATGCCGATAAAGGGACTTGGAATATCGAAAATGTGGTATTGATTTATGACAAGAAGTAAGGGGATGAGGGCTGTTATAAAAAGCATGTCCGTGAGTTCCACGAGCAAGTCAGTGGAACAGGTTTTGAGGTATCCAATGATGCCCAAGATGCCGATAACCAACCCTATGTTGAACAGGTTGGAGCCTAGGATGTCACCGATACTGATTGCAGGAGTTCCTTCGATAATTGAGAAAAGAGCGACGACTATTTCAGGGGTGGAGGTTAGCACTGCAAGGATTATGAACCCTGCCGATGCGTCGCTCAATCGGGTCATTTCAATGAGTTTTTCGATTGATCTTATGGCAAAATGGCTAGCCGACGCTAAACCGACTACTGAGGCAATCAGAATCAGTAATTGAACTAACGTGTCTTCTAGCATATTATTCAGACTTTCATATGCGCGCGTTAAATATACTTTGCGTAGCGCGTACGCGCGCGAAAGTGTCACGAACTCCAGCTCCCCTTCTGCATTTACGCACACTATAGACCATGAAATTATCCCATGATTCAAAAAGGTCGCTTAAGATCCTGCAACTATCTTATTAGTTCAAATGCAGACAAAGACATCTGTTCAAGAATTTCGGAAAACCGTTGAGACTCTCAAGAAATATCCAAAACAGCACAATTCATTCAAGAAACAAATTGAACAAATGTTTGAGAATCTTAGCAGGCTAAAAGAAAGCATTTGAGACGCGCGCGCAATGAAGATTCCCAAAGTCAATAGAGCTTTTCGTCTTAAATCTTTAATGCAACCTGTAGTTTAGATAATGTGTGAAATGGAATGAGAAAAGAGAGTGAGTGAAGCGTTGAAGATTCATTTCTTCATCTTGATATCTATTGCATGCATTCTATTTGCTGGCTTGAACGCGGCGCCTCTAGTGAATGCTCAGCCCACACCCACATCACTTGCCATCGCTGTTCCTTCTCCACCACAAGGGATACCATTCTCGACTAAATGCACAATAGAGGCGACCCTAAGAGACGAGAATGATAATCCACTACAAAACCTTACTATAGACTTTCTGTATGCATGCGATGACCATACACATCTGTTGTGGAGAGCAAAGACTGATTCAAACGGTGTAGCTTCTCTAAGATATACATTTCCAAGAAATGAAACATGGAGAATTAGTGCAATGTTTAAGGGAACCACAAACTATGCTCAGTCAAGCAGCGAAGAAGTACTTATTATAATCATGGACTACACTCCGTATGTTGTTGGAGGACTACTCGCAGCAACAGTAATTGCTAGTGTTATAGCATACATCGTCCTTCGCAGAAGAGAGAAAACAATGCCCCCTCTTTTTCTATAGTTTCTCCCACAAGTCATAAAAACTGAAACTGAAGACACTTGATAGGAGGTTAGAGGTTTGGAATCTAAGAAGAATGCCTCTCGAAGCGCGCGCAAAGATAGTTATGAAGAAAATCTATTCTCTCACCGCTTCGCTCTCGGCTTCCCAGCCTCGTTCGCGCGCGCACTGCTTGGATGAGGTGCCACAAGAATCATTCAGAACTGGAAAGAGCTTTAAGTCAAGACTATGCGTGTGTAAGACTATGAGATACTTGAGAGATTTGGATTTTTGGACTGCCTGCATCACAATTCTTGTGACTGTCTTCCTCATGGTTGCCACCTATCTTCGCTGGTTTCAACTGAACTTCTTTGTTGGTTCATTCCGCTTCACTCATTGGCTTGTTTGGATAGGTACCATTTATGTTGCATTTGCTACACCAGCATATTATGTTCTGAAACGCCGTTACCTGAAAAAGCTTGCAACGTTTATCAGAATTCATATGTTGGGCAACTTGTTTGCCTTTTTGCTCGTATCAATTCACTTTGCCCAGCAGATTGGCAGACCGCCCCAATTCTATCCAGATCTAGGAACGGGATTGGCACTATACATTGTCATGTTCATATTGGTGGGATCGGGTTTTCTTCATAGATTCCGAATAATAAGGAGTGTTCGACCTCACCTTAACAGATTCCTGCATGTAAGTATAACTATGTCATTCTATCTTATCATCATAGTTCACACATTACAGGGCTTGGGGCTTCTATAGCATCGAAGCCACTTGCGCGCGCAAAGATAGTTATGAAAAAATTTATTCTCTCACCGCTTCGCTCTCGGCTTGAGATACGCGCACGCACTCTTCATTCAAAATGTAGGCGATCACGCGCTGCTTATCTCTTTAAGGTCATTAGCAAATGCCTTCGCATTTTCCAAGTCCTCCTCATTTGGATTGCTCCAATTGAAAAAGAGGAACCGTCCGCGGCACTTGAAGCTGGAAACGACAATGTATCCTTTTGCTTCCAGAGCTCCTTTAAGGACGTAGATAACTTTGGGGTCAGGCCCCCCGGCAGTGGCGAAAACGGCTGCTTTATTCTTGCTGCTTGGCTGCAGTCCATCTAGAAAGCTTTGAAGTGTTTTGTGAAGCTTGCCGACGTATTGACCGCTACCGACTATGAGTAGCTCCACTCCTGAAACATCAGGAGTCTCTCTTTCTACATCAACCGCCTCGCATCCAAGTTGCTGGGCGATTGCCTCGGCCACCTTTCTCGTCTTTCCGCCTCTTGAGTAGTAAACGACCAAGGATTTCATGATTTGAATCCAACAGACTCGAAAGTATTAAATGTTTAGGGCGCGCGCAAATTGAACAAATGTCTAAGAACCTCAGCCGACTAAAAGAAAGCATTTGAGATGCGCGCGAGAGATATTCGTTTTTCTCGATCGTGCATTTGTAAATATTTTTTAACTAACTACCCAACCTGTGAATATACAATTAAAACCTAGAGGAGTTCAAGAAATGTGCACAATAGTTACTATGGCAAAAAATGGTATTGTATTAGCGGGAAATAATGAAGACTACACTGAACCTAGAACCAAGATCTGGTTTATCCCAGCATCGAAAGAAGGTTACGGTCGAGTCTATGTTGGGTTCGACTCTGCATCTCTGCCTGACAGCTTTCAAGGCGGAATGAACGAACATGGATTGTTCATGGACATGAACGCCGTCAATCCCACAGGATGGCAGAGAGACTCAGGTAAACCCACTTTCAATGGAGACCTTGTGGAAAAGATCCTAACAGATTTCGCAACGGTGCAAGAGGCTGTAGAA
>JASFPO010000003.1:0-41189 GCA_050115935.1 Candidatus Bathyarchaeota archaeon
TTGGCTTTGAGACGGTGACTCGCTTCGGCGGTCTTGTCGCTTTCTTCTTATTGGCTTTGTGGCTAGGAGCAAAAGCTGCTAATCGTGCTTACAGTCTTGAGCCCACTACTTTCATAGCTTCTAAGGCTAAGCCAGACAGCGCCTTCTACAAAACCGTGAAAAACCTTGGAGGCGGCAAGTCCTTCGGTACTCTTCTTGTATCGGTCTTCAAAGACTACAGTCGCAGGCTTGAAAACCTCTCGAACATAGTCTATATAATGGGCATACTTGTTCTGATGAATCTGTTTGTCGTGCCTAGTGTGCCCAGTGGGCCTGATGAACCTCCATTAGGTTGGATGATGACCCAATTTATGCTTCCGATACTTGCAGTCATGGTTGCCGGTGGGGTGACCGCACAAGGAAAAGAACGTCTCCTCATTTTCAAAAAAACTCCGTCTGGTGTGACGAGACTAGTCAAAGCGAGGTTGGTTCAGAGCTGGCTGGTGGTCGTTCCAATCGCAGGGGTGGTGACAGCTCTCACCACAATATTAGATCCACAATCTACGTCTATTTCTTTGTTGACTAACATCGGGTTTATGATGTTGTTCATCGCAGCCACTACAGCTTTTGTTCTTGGTCTCTTCCTCTTGAATCCAGCTTTCTCGCCGAAATCGGTGAGGTTGTGGTTGAACGTTATGATCGTTCAATTTGTTACAATCGGACTGTTCGCGGTCTCTCTGTTATCTTTGATGGCAGTAGGTGCGTCGTCAGAACTGACTGGGGATATTTTGTATGTTCGATTGCTACAGACAGTCTTGAGTTGGCTCGTTGGAATTGTGTCTCTATACCTTGGAAAAAGAAAACTGAACAGAATGGAATAAGCTTTCAATTCAAGACATTGTCAAACGGTTGCTGAATCAATCAAGTGAGAATAGAGACCATGAGATCTGACACATTCCGAAACTCAACGAGAAGCTATTCATGAGAAAGCAAACTATAGATTTTTAGTCTTCTAAGCGTAAAGTTTAAGGGTTTAAGATGTAATTTCACTACAACGTTTACAATTGAGGTCAAATGATTTTGAGCAAAACACGCAAAACGAGAAAAACGTTTAAGCCAGCCAACGTAGAAGAGCGGAAGGCTCAGATTCTTATGAAGCTTCGCAACTACAAGCTGATTAAGCGAAAAAAAGCAAAGGATGTCGGCGGTTTTCTGGTGCTAAATGCCGAGAAGAAGAAAATGCTTATGTGGTGTTTGCCTTCTCGAGGGACAATCGGTGTTGCGTATATTAAACAGCTGATAAAGGTGATGGAAGAAGTGGAAGTAGATCTAGCTATAGTTGTAACAAGTGGCAGATATACGCAAGCAGCACGAAAACTCGCTCTAAAAGGAGGCGTAGAATTGATTCCTAGAATTTTTCCTTCATTCAACATCTTCGATCATGAATTGGTTCCTAAACACGAAATTGTCAAACCTGAAGTAAGGGAAAAGCTACTGCATGAATATAGGGTGCAACCTTATCAGTTTCCTCATTTGTTATCTTCTGACCCGGCAGTAGTGGCTATCGGAGCTAAACCAGGTGATATTGTTAGAATCATCAGAGACAGTCCAACAGCTGGCAAGTATGTTTCCTACAGGTATGTAGTTTGAGGTTAAGCTCTGCAGAGTCGTTGTCTATTTTCTTTCTTTTGCCACCATAACTTCTGTTGCTTTTATCACGGCTTCTACGCTATCGCCTGCCTTAAGGTTTAATTCTTCTGCGGCTTCTTTCGAAATGAGCGCAGTCACGGTTGCAGGTGCTTGAATTTCAACTTTGATTTTTGCGATTACATCTCCCTTTTCCACGTGTTTGATCATGCCCTTTAATCGGTTTCTTGCACTAATTTTCAATCCTGCTGCCTCCCAATATTCTTCGTCATCCAAAATTTCGCCCACATAGCTTTCAACCCGTTTGTATTCTCTTAGGAGTTTCTCACCCTGCTTGGTAAGTTTTGCTCCGCCTCCCCCAGCTTTTCCACCTCTGTAGGTTTCGACAACTGGCTCTTGCAAAACCTTGCTTATTTTGGCTAGGTAACTCCAAACATAACGGTAAGACATTCCAGTTTTCTTAGCCGCCTTAGTGATGGATTTTTCTCGACTGATAGCTTCTAAGATTCTTGCTCCGCCCTTTCCAAGAAGAGGCGTGTCTTCGTATTCAATCCAAACTTTAGCAATTGGTCTTCGTTTCTTTTGAGTGAGCATCCTAAACAACTATTGCAGTACGGATATATTTAAGAAAACTGAAGGATTTCTGCAAGTGAGTGCCAAGTGACGGACAGAAATATCAGATATTTGCAATGATCGAAGATTTCTGGATTTGCATCAGCAAGCAGGTGCATTATTGGGCAACGTATCCGCCGTCAACAGAGAGTGCTGTTCCAGTTACGAATGAAGAATCATGGGAGGCAAGAAATAAGATTGCCTTCGCAATCTCTTCAGGATCGCCTATCCTTCCCATCGGATGACTTTCCGCCTCTCCCTTGAGATACACATCTCCGGGAATTCCGCTTTGAACTAGGTCTTGTTCAAGCATAGGTGTCATTACAACTCCAGGACAGACACAGTTCACTCGAATTCCCTCTTTGGCATAGTCTAGAGCCATAGCCTTGGTCAACAGGACAACACCGCCTTTTGATGCGCAGTATGCGACACAGTTTGGCTCAGCGACTAAACCATCCGAAGAAGCAATGTTAACTATGACTCCATTAGTTCTCCTCAAGTGAGGCAACGCATACTTGGAGCATAGAAAGACTCCTTTGAGATTCACATCGATGACTCTATCCCAGTCAGCTTCTGCTGTGTCTTCTACAGTCCCAGTAGACAAGATTCCAGCGTTGTTAATCAAAACGTCCAAACGCCCGAACTGCTTCACCGATGTTTGAATCATCCTCTCCGCGTCCGCCGACTTGGACACATCGCCTTGAATAAAGATCATATGTTTGAAACCCTCACTCCTGAGCTTGAGAATCGCTTCCCTTCCTTGCTTCTCAGATCTCCCACTGACTGCAACTTTTGCTCCTTCTTCAAGAAAGAGTAATGCAGTTGCATAGCCAATCCCACGAGTTCCTCCAGTGATAAGGGCAACTTTTTCATTCAACTTCATCAAGACTTCCCCATCATTCCATAGAAGTACACTTACTGAACCTAAGCTTTGCGCTGAAAAGAGAGTGCACCTTCTTTTCTTGAGCCTTTCAGAAATGCCAAGGAATTTCCGCATGTTAAGCAGAATGTTGAGAGCAATTGGAATCAATAGTAATTACAGACAAGAAATCCAGAGAAATGCACTAAAAGGTCTAAGAAGACAAGCATTTGTCTCGCTATCAAAAACCGCTATTCGGTTCGCTTGTTGGATTGCAGCCGGCTATAATGAGCAAAGATCAATTCCCGAGCAATTGTTTCCTGACAGGCATGGCATCTTCTTTCTTCGTCTGCGTTGATTACAAGTCTGTTGTCAAAAACTGGATGAAAGTTAACAGCTCCACATCGGCATGGAATTTTCATGAAGCGTATGGTGTTGGAGTGACGGCTTCTTCGTTTTCCCTTTTCAAAACCTTCTTCATAGCCTTTGTCATATCCTTTTTTGTAGCCGTCTTGGAAGCCATGGCGATATCCTTTGCGTCTTGCCTCTTTTTGATCATCTGAAAAGGCCATAAAAGGCCTCCTTTCCCTCTCTTCAAAATAAAATACGTAAAACGGTTAATTATGCATTGTTGAACTTTACTTCTATATTTTTGTTATCGTATTATTTTCAAAACAGATATATGATACTCCGAAAGCTCCTTCTAGAGCTACTTCTGGGCTTCTCCTGTTTCTGCAGGTTTGAAATTCTGAAAACTTTCAAATATTCCTTTGAGTTGTTGCTTCAAAGCTCTTAATTCATGACTTAAGTTAAAGTAGTCAGCGAAAAACTCGGTTGTTCTTATGACTTTGGTTCGCCCAGCTTTTTCACGAGAGATTAACCCTAAGTCTTCAAGTTGTTTGAGATGCGCGTAGGCGTGGTGTCCTCTCACATCGATGACGTGAGATTGAGGAACCGGTTGTCGATAGGCAATATACGATAGGGTTTTCAATGGACCCAGTGAAAGGAGTGGGCGAAGGGCAAGTTTTCTAACTCGAGGTGTGTGTTCTGCTTTCAATTGCAGAACGAATCGTTCATCTTCCAGTTCCAGAATTTCCAAGGAGGTGTCACGGTTTCTGTAGATCTCCATGAGCTTTCTGGCAAGTTTCCGAGTTTTGCCTTTGGAGCGGGTTCTAATGATGGAAGCCAAAGTTTTCAAGTCTAGGGGTCGACCAGCAACATAGAGTGCTGCCTCAAACAAAACTAAGTTTTGTCTTTCCTTGAAATCCAATGCTTCAGACAATTCCGACTGCTGGTCGCTCAGGTGTTGTCCCTCCACCGAGAGTTATGTAGATTTCGTTAAACTCTGGATCTTGCCACAGGTCTATGTCGCCAGTTTGAGCCAGAAAGAGAAGAACTATGAAAGTTTTGATCAACTCCAGCTTTTCTAAGCCTATAACAACCTTAGAAAACAGAATGGGCATGCTCTCTTTCGATAGTCGAAGTAAAAGCCGATGCAGTTTTCCCATTTGTTTCTCGATTTCCATCATATATATATCGACCGGAGGCAGAAGCTCAGACGGAGGAGGCAAAACAGGCTCGATCCGAGGTTGTCTCAAGGCGAAGACACGTTCTCCCTTGAGCACCTCGTCTAGTACTTGAAGAAGATGATGCACAGTAGTAGAGGTCATCTCATAACGAAACGGAAGAGAAAGAGCTGGAGGCAAAAAGTCAGGCTGAGCTTTGCGCGGAGGTGCCGGTGGCTCCTCAAGTTTGAGAAGAAGTTTTGACTTCATTAAATAGATTGTAGAAGAAGAATCTACAGCCATTCCTGAAGCTCTAAAATCGACTTGTCCACTTTTTTCCATCTCTTTTAGAAAGGAACCTAGCAGGAAAGCTATGTTGATGTCCCATGGCTTGATGTTGCGCAGTCTATTCAGCTCAAAGAGGATGTTCCAAGGGGGATTGAAATAGAAGGGCTTTTGAGCTTGAGATGACATCAGTCAGTCGCCTCTTTGAAAGTTGTGGAAACCACATGGGAAACGCAGTTGCGTTCATATACTCCGTAGATCTTTGCGGCTTTGCTTGCCATTTCTGGTTTAAGAGTTACAACTATGAACTGTGATCTGGCTGATTCTTCTGTCAGTAGTTCTCCGAGCTTTGCCACGTGAAAAGCGTCTAGATGAGCGTCCACTTCGTCGAATAGATAGAAGGAGGCAGGCATAAGGTCTTGTATTGCAAACAGAAATGCTACGGCTGATACAGATCTCTCACCGCTACTCGCGCCGCTTATGAGAATTGGGGGTTTGTCTGGAAACTTGACAACCATGTCCATCCCACCTTTGAAGGGCTCTTCTGGATTGTCAAGCTTCAACAAGGCTTCTCCGCCCCCTGTGATTTTTTGGAAAAATTTGCTGAACCTTTGGTTAATTTTGACGAAGGCTTCCATGAAGATGTTTCTCTTCTTTCTTTCTATTTCATCCATGAAGTCGAATATTGCTTGTCTTTCGCGTTCTAGTTCATTCATTCGTATGGATAGTTCCTTGTAACGGGATATCTGCTCCGCGTAATGGGAGAGCGCCAGCTGGTTGACCGCGCCTAATCGTTCTAGTTCTAAGCGCACAAGTTTAAGTGAGGCCTCAACCGCCTCAATTTGATCCAGTGAAACCTCCAAGGTTTGTTCGTAGCCTATCTCCTTCAGTTTCGAAAGGTGTTGTTCTAGTTGAAGTTGAAGTGTTTGCAGATTTAGATGAAGCTGATTGTACAGACGCTCCGCTTGTTCGCATGTTCTGTCTAGCCGATATAGCCGCTTGTCGATGCCGTCAATTTGATCTGTAAACTTTCTTGCCTCTTTTCGAGCTGTTAGGACCGAGTGAGATAGTTCCTCCTTGGAGCTATCCAGTTTTGCCAGCTCCTGTTCCAAAATCACCTTTTCTGCTATGGCTTCTTTAACTTCTTCCTCAACTTTGGAGAGTTGACGCTTGACCTTTACGAGCTGAACTTTTACGTTTTTAGAGTTTATTTTGAGCACATCTTCCAGCTTTGACTTGTGAGTAGAAAGCTCTGTTTCTATGCCACCGAGCTTCTGCCTCACCTCAACGACTTCGTCTCCCAGTTTTGCTCGTTGAATCTCCATCTCTTGAATATGTGACGGATCGACTTTTCGCCTCAGCTCAGCTAATCCGCTCCTAAGCTTCTGTGTCTCCTTTGTTAATGCGTTGCGTTGAGCTTTTTGAATACCTATTTGGTCTTTTTCCTTTTCAAGTTGAACAGAAACTCTTTGGACATATCGTTCAAGACGTCCAATGTTTCGCTTTGTTAGCTTGATGCTTCTTCGTAGTCGGCCGGTTTCATTTTCTAATGTGCCTATGGTTTCAGTTAGTCTGGTAATTTCCATTTTCGTCTTGTCTATTTCTTCTTCAAATGTGGATATATCGCCTTCTCTTCGGGTTAGGTGCTCTCGAAGAGTTCTCACGGCGTCATCTAGGCTTTTGAGAGCAGATTCACTTGGAACAAGAGAAGCAAAGTCGACAGGAGCTCGATAATAGCCGCTTTCGAGGGCACCGCCTGCTTCGTAAAGGTCTCCATTTGCTGCAACTGCCCGATGACCTTGCCGAGAAGCCAATAATGCTGCCTTGTCATCGCTCGCCACAAGAGTATCACCAAAAACAAAAGTCACAGCTGGTTCAAACTTTCTTTGACATTTAACGAAGTTTGAGGCTGTCCCGCTAATTCCATTTATCCTTGGCGAACGTATTGATTTAACAGATAGTAATTCGCTTAGAGGAATGATCTTGATTCTTCCCAACCTCAGGCGTTTCAACGTTTCGGTGCAGGTGAAGGCAACTTCAACATCTCGTACAACGAGGGCATCAAGCCAACCTGCGGCAGCTACTTCGACTGTTTGTCTATAGCCTCTCTCTACCTTGATTAGGCTTCTTAGTCTGCCAAAAATGCCGGAGATGACACCGAGTTCGCTCATCTCTTCAATATTTTGCAGGGCTGCTTCTTCTCCAGCAACCGCCTCGGCAAGTTTCTTTTGAGTTTCAAACTCGACGAACGCTTCACGCGCAGAACTGGCAATCTTCCCTGCTTCAGCCATCTCTTGCTCTACGGCTTCTCTTTGCGCCATCCTTCTGTCCAAGGTTTGTTGAAGGCTTTTGAGTCTATTTTTCTGCTCTTTTTGCACTTCTGAAAGGTCGCTGAAAGATTTTTGGAGCTCCCCTAAGGTTGAAGTGAATCGCTGTTTTCGGGTGTTTAGGTCCTCGAGCCTACGGGACATAGCCCTTATCGTTTCTTGACTTCGGGCATGACTGCTTCTGAGAGAAACTAGGTTTCGATAGGCCTTGTCTAGCCTCTGCTCTGTCTCTCGCATCTTTTTGCTGTTTTGACCAAGGTTATCCCACAGTTGGGTGGTTTCATTGATCAAGGAATCATGCTCTGTCTGTTTGGTGTTAATCTCTTTGAGCAGTCGGTTTCGCTCGCGTTGCAATTGTTTGGCGACCTGGCGAATTTCGGTCATTTCGTTTTTTATTGATTCAAGTTGTTGCAGGTGATTTTCCTTTACTTTTCTCAATCCTTCGATGCTGGCTGTGGAGGCTCCGATTTTAGTGTTAAGTTCGGTTAGTCTTGATTTGATTTCGCCTATTTTGATTTGAACTTCGAGAACTCGTGTGCTGCCTTCTTCGACCATTTCAGAGCTGAGTTTTCTCCATTCTCTTTCAACTTGGTGCCGTTGAGATCGTAGTTGTTCTCGCATTTGCCTGGACTTTTCAACTTTGTCCTCGGCTTCGGTGTTTTTAGACTGAGAATCTTTTATCCTATTTTCGATCTCTGCGATCTCGTGGGAGATTTTGATGGCTTCTAATCTTGTTATCTCGCTTTGGATAAAATTGTGGCGAAGCAATTGATTGCGTTCTCTTTCTAGGTCGTCGACTCTCTTCTGTACTTCATCTACTCTTCCCATGGCTGTGCGGATTGAGATTTCAGCTACCCGCAGTTTTTCTTCAGCTTCAGCCTTCTCGGAGTCATATTGCGCGATTCCAACCATGTCATCCAGAATCTTTCGGCGTTCAGCTGGTGAGATTTCAGCCATGCGGGTTATTGTTCCCTGCAATACGATGTTCTGTCCAGTTGAGCTGATTCCTGCCATTGACAACATGTCTAGTAGGTTGGTTCTTGAGATTCTGCGTCCATTCAGCCGATAGACGCTTTGTCCGCTTCTGAGGACTTCGCGTGAAACTGTTACGGTGTTTGTGTCAATTGGCATGCGATGGTCTGAGTTGTCAAATTGAATGATAACCTTGGCTTTTTTTGCTTTTTCTATGTTTGCTTCTGGAACACCGTGAAATATGAGCTTTGAGAAGTTTTCAGCTCGAAGACGTCTGGCGCTCAGTTCTCCTAGTCCGAAGAGGATGGCGTCTATGATGTTGGTTTTGCCGCTTCCGTTGGGTCCAGTTATTACTGTGAGGTTTTTGTCCAGAAAGATAGAGGTAGACTTTCCAAAAGTTTTGAAACCTTTCAACTCGATTTTCTTGATGTGAGGCATCTTTTCCGAAGACTTCCCCTATCTTGTGCCTATTTATAGTGGTCTCTTACTTTACAGTTTTTCTATAACATCTTTCTAGAATAATAAATGATATGGCAACTCGTTTTAACTGTTATGCACCAAAAACCTCTTTCTAGCCGCATTACTCCCTTTCAACGCGCAGCTTAGCCGCGGTTTTCTTGATGAAATGCTTCAGTTTTTCTCTTTCACCGTAAACAAGCATATATCCGTCATCTTGCATTTTCCATGTCAGTCCGCTTTCTTGGGCCAATTCCTCGACTTCTTCTTTCGGAGTTTCAGTGGAAACCTGAACTCTTACCCAATGCTGACCTCTAGGAAGACCTGGAACAAATTTTGAAGCAGTTTCCACAGGTTTTTCCTCTCCTGGCTTTTCTCTGGCCTCTTTCAGTTTTTTCAACCAGTGATTCGCGAACTTAGAGCCGAACTTGTTCTGTGCAGTGAGAATTAGGTGGGATTCAACGTTGCCAAGATACATGTCGATTGTTGGAACGTTCTCCTTTTTGGTTCGGTCAGCTCTAAGAACATGCATCAAAGTTTTGGCCGCACGCAGGTCTGCCATTACTTCGGGCGGGATTACTTCACTTTTCTTTCTGAACTCCTTGATCAAGTCGTTGAGTGTTTCCCAAACTTCCTCTTGTCCCATTTTCTTTTCAGCCTCTTGGGATAATCGCTTAAAGTTTCGGATAAGCATTTGTGTAGGAGAGCAACTTGCAGCCTAGAATCTTGTTTCAGCTTGTCGTGTTGTCAGAAGAATACTGAATAAACTTAAATACTGCTCAAAGTTTTCAAGTCTTACAGCCATCAAGAAGATGGTTATACGGAAAAGCCGCCGTGGCTCAGTCCGGTAGAGCAGCTGACTCAGAAAGGCAGAGACCTTTGGAGGCTGAAGCTGTTAACCAGCTGGTCGTCGGTTCGAATCCGACCGGCGGCGCCACAATGCACGCTTCCATCAGGGATTAGTATTCTAAATTCATAATGCTTTTTCATCAGAGTTACTTATGCCTTGTAGTGAAGAGGTAGAGTCTAGTTGCCAAGAAGCACCCGAAGAATCATGGTTGCACAAAATCCCAGGCAGATTCTTGGTCTGGTACTTACCGTTTTAGGATTGACACCTATAATCATTGTACTATTAAACGCATGGACCTCAGGAATTTCATTTTTAGATCTTTCAGCATTGTACGGGTTCCTCTGGGCAAACCGGTTTTACATTGGCTTCGGAATAGGATTTGAACTCATCTACCTCTTCATTATTGGTACCGTCGTAATCATCTCGGGCCTTGCCCTCTTGGCTCGTAGAACAAAACAGATTCAAGAGGTGACCGTTGTAACCGATGACCTAGCAGTAACATTAGAATGCACTGTTTGCAAACATCGATGGAAGGAACATTTCTCTGAGACACAACTGCAGGCTATGGGATTCCCCCAGAACCGAACGATTTCTCGGAGAAGATGTCAAGCTTGTCGAAAGTTCACTCGCCCTAAGATAATGGGGATCTAATTACGGCGCGAGGAATACGTACATGCATGGCGCAGTGGTTGAGGAATAGAGTTGCTGGAGTATATCAGTGCTATCGGTGAATGGATCCTATCTAACCTTGACAAGTTGATGTTTTCTGCAGTCACGTTTGTTGTTGTTTATGTCATTTATAGAATTGTAATTCGAGAAATCAAAAGCCTCAAAGCCAAAGAGAAACTAGAAGAACACCTCGCTTATACTTTGATTCGAATTGCGAAATGGACCTCGGTGCTTGTGATTCTATCAGCAATCCTTGCAGAGTGGGGAGTGACGCTAGGGATCATCTCAGGGATTCTAGCCATTTTCGGTGGCACCATTATCGGCTTCGCCGCCATTAACACCATAGGTAACGCCATTGCTGGTCTGATTGTGATGACGAGCAGACCCTTTGAGGTTGGAGACAGAGTCTTCTTCAACGGACAATTCGCTGACATAGTTGGCATAGAGTTGATTTACACGAAGATGCTCACTCTCGACAATGTCTTGGTCTCAGTCCCCAATCAAGAGCTGCTCAAAGAAGAAATAGATAACTATGGAAAGAAGAATGTGGTTCGGCGACATTGCACGGTGACACCTGGCTTCGAATATAATAGTGCAGAAGTGGAGAAGGTCTTGCTAGAAGCTGCCGGCAAGGTTCAAGGAGTCTTAAAGAAACCGCAACCCTATGTGTGGATAACGAGATTCCAAAACTACGCAGTTGAATACAATCTTTACGTTTTCATAAATGACATAAAAAGACTGCCAGAGATAGATGCAGAACTCCACCGGAAGGTTTTGGAATCATGCAAAAAGCATGGAATAGACATAAGTACACCTCTCCTCCTTAAACCATTCGAAGATGCATCCACGGACAGAGATTTCAAAGCGGAAAGAGAAGCAAGGGTGCTCAATCTGGAAATAGCTGAATAGACGCGCGCAAAGCAATTTGCAACAGTTACAATATTAACATGATGGGCAATCAGGTTTCTAACCTGTTGCAAAAAGAAGAAAAGAAAGGGAGTCAGGGTAGCCTAAGTGTTAGTGCGCGCGCGCAAATGAGACTTCGGTAGGATTTCTGATTTTGGATGTATGTTTAATCATTCAACTGTAAAAATGAGGTGCATACATGGTCTTTTACGCTTCCACGCTGATACATCTGTCAATGACCCAAGATTGCTTTTATCTAGCTGCACATCCTATGTTTAGATTATCATGTCATACGAAGAAAAGAACATAGGAGTGTTGCCAGAGGATACAGACGCGTTCGGAAGGTTGAATTGGCGAGTCTACTGCCGTTACTGTGAACAGGGAGAAGCGGGTTTGATGGAGAGTTTGGGTTTCACCCCGATGTATTTCCAGAAAATACACAAAATCTCCTTTCCTAGGAGGGCTGCCCATTTCGAATACGTCTCACCAGTTTCCCCAGATAATCTGGTAGATCTAAAAACTGAGGTCAAAAAGGTCGGCACTACGTCAATAACTCTGTCACATACCTTCTTCAAAAAGAGACGAGGACAAAAGGATCGGATATTGGCAGCCAAAGCAGAGGTGACCATTGTCGCATACGACGATCGGCTCCACGAGAAGACCGAACTGCCAAGAAAGCTAGTAGATACATTGAAGGCTTCAGGTATTCAAAAGAAATAGTCTGCGCTCCCGTCCTAGAATGCTATTTTCCGAACATTTCAAGGAAGCTCATGGTGTTGACTATATCCTTTCGTTCGAGCCATCCGCGTCTGGCTGTGCCTATTCCAAGTTGCATCCACCTCATGTCGGCGACGCTGTGAGCATCTGTGCCGATGCTGATCTTTACGCCCATATCCTTTGCCTTGAGTAATTGCAGATCATTCAGGTCCAAGCGGTCGGGATAAGCGTTTAACTCCAACATTTTCTTGTTTTCTCCAGCTTTTTCCATGACCTTATCTATGTCAACTTCATAGCCTTCCCTTCCTGAGATCAGTCTTCCAGTGGGATGAGCAATTATGTCGACAAATGGGCTCTCAATTGCTTTGACAATTCGTTGTGTCACGTTCCTCTTGAAACCAGTGTGAATTGCCGCAACTACAATGTCAAGTTGCTCAAGAAGCCCAAGATCAAGATCTAGTGCGCCATCACCGAGAATATCAACCTCAACCCCCTTAAGAATCCTAACACCCTCGACTTCTTCATTGAGCTTCTCAATCTCTCTCATCTGCTTCTTCAACCTATCCTCGTTCAATCCTCCAGCATACCTAACCGATTTAGAATGATCGCAAATGGCAACATACTCGTAACCCAAAGCCTTGGCATGTTGAGCAATCTCCTTGATTGTTGAAAGACCATCGCTATAGGAAGAGTGAACGTGTAAGTCGCCTTTAATGTCGGAGAGCTTCACAAGATCTGGAAGCTTTTTCTCCAATGCTGCTTCAAGCTCGCCTCGATTTTCCCGCAGTTCCGGTGGAATATAAGGTAACCCCACGGCTTTGTAAACTTCCTCCTCGTTTCTTCCGGCAATCTTTTCGCTTCCTCGGAAGACCCCGTATTCGCTTATCTTCAGTCCTTTCTCCTTTGCAAGACCTCTGAGTCGTACGTTGTGTGCTTTGCACCCTGTGAAGTATTGTAATGCAGCACCATATGAGTCGCTTGGCACAATCCTTAAGTCAACCTGTCTCACGTCTCTTCCTGTTCTGACAAGGATGGAGCCTTTGGTCTTTCCTGAAGCAAGTATTCTGTCGGCTTTCGGATATCCCGTGAAAAAGTCTATGATCTTGGCACCTTCTCTAGCAGTTGCGAGGATGTCGATGTCGCCAACGGTCGCCCTCATTCTCCTGAGAGAACCGGCTGGAGCCACCTGTTCAATCTCTGGACAAGTTTTCAGATAATTGACTATCTCATCACTGGTCTCTAACGCTTCGTAGAGAGGGATTCTTTCCCTTGTCTGCAGAAAGACTTCGATACTCTTCTTGATGTTGTTAACTCGTTGCTCTCCCATCCGAAAGAGGCTTGCCAGAGAACCGTCCTGTATCACTCTTTTGAGGTCATCAAGATTCTCCACTCCTAGTTTCTCATGAACAAGAGCTAACGTTTTAGGCCCAAGGTTCTGAACCTTCAACAGTTTGAGGAGGTCTCTAGGAATTTCTGAAAGCGCTTCTTCATGTTTCCTAATCCTACCAGTGTTCAAATATTCCTCTATCTTCTTCGCAATGCCCTCGCCGATCCCAGGAATCTCCTGAAGCCGTCTTCTTCTAGCGAGAACATATACGTCGTCGGTCAAATCATTTAGAACATCTGAAGCCTTTCTGTACGCAATGATTTTGAAACGGTTGTCACCCTTGAACTCTAAGGCGTCAGCGATCTCGGCAAAGATCTCAGCCAACTCTTTATTTTTCATCGAGACCACTCTGTTTGGTTTTCTCAATGTGGAAATATTACAAGTCACTCTTAAAAAGGAAGTTTGCGGGTGATAATCACCATAGAGATTGAAGTTCGAATCTCACCGTTGACGAGCTTGGCTAGGCATTTCCAAACTGTTGTGTTACAGGTTCGCCTTGCTCCACAGGTGTGGACACTACTTCGGGGAAAGGTGTCTTTCTTCTTCTCAAAAGCAAAATGGCCGACCCGGCCACAGCTACGACAACAATGGCAACGACAACAAGGATCAATAATTCCTGTCCTGAGAACAATCCAGCCTCCCACATATTGGTTTCTGTCATTCTAATTGACATGGACATGCCTATTGCTTGTCCTAGAAGGTCACCACTCATCGACATCTCCATTTCACACAAAATTCCCGTTGCCTTGTCCCAGCAGGCTTCAAGGTCCATACTCAGACCCATTTCTTCTTGTTCAAGATCAACATAGTAGACTTCTCTGCTTGCACCCGCGTAGGTTTGTACTCTGGAACCTCCTATTTTCGCAGGCATTTCAGATCCGAAAATTGGGGTCGAGACATCGTCACCTTCAGCAAGGTCTGTGTCGACAATGAAACCAGTTCCAGGTATGGTATCCGTAAGCTCTGTTCCATTCTCAAAATGCGTGGTCGTCTTCAAGGTAATGGATGTATCCGAGATACTCGCCACCTCGACCTTGACCCATTCCATTATCTCCAATTCCTCGTATTCTGTCAATTCCGCGATTCCTTCAGGCATCTCTAGTTCAATCACGTACTTTGCCCAGTCTCCTTTCTTGACTTCAGTTGCAGCAAAACCACTTGGAATGGGTATCAGAAAAATAACTAGAGTAGCGATTGCAATGCACGTGATGCGCTTTCCATGCAAATATTTCATATACGCACCGCCTCTATCCCAATTGAATCTTTTTCGATTTAAGACTTAGCGCATATTCGGCTGTACGTGTAGTCAGAAGCGAGATGATTGACTCATATTCAGCAAAAGGGGGGGGGGTCGCGTGAGAAAATCAGTTACATGGTCTTGATCTTGTTCAGACTGTGGAGCGAAACTGCTCATCAAAAAACTCACGTATCTTTTGTGAAACCAGATTTGCTGTTGCTGGGTAGTCTTCCATGTAAAAATGATCTGTGTCTAAAACCAGCTTCTGTTTCAATCCTTTCGCTTCCTCGAAAAGACGTTCAAACTCTGAATACGGCGCCACAGTGTCTCTTTTGCCATGAACGAAAAGCTTTGGACAACTGAAGTCTAATTGTGCCTCTAGACCGTTTATCTTTCCCAGAATTGATAACGCAACAAATCCACTTACTTCAGCTCGAGCCGCTACGTTAGAAGCAACTACAGCTCCAAAGGAGTATCCCAAGAGACCCAACGATTTGACTCTCTTTCGCATGAAAGAGATCGCATCTAAAACGTTTTGAACCTCTTTGACGCCGCGCCCGTAGGTTCCATAGTCCATGCACAAGGCGGAGATGCCATGCAACGCAAGCTCTTTGGCAACCCTGACAATTCTCGTGTCATTTCTGCAACCACCATATAGAGGATGTGGCGGACAGAGAACAACCCCCACAGATGAAGAACCATAGAGCGTTGCAAACAACGTCTCATCATTACTCTTGAAATTCACCTGCATATAAACCAGCTCGCCAACCAGCAAGCTGTCTAATATCCATACACCCAAGAGAATTTGCCGTCAAGATATTCAAGGAAAGGTTTGACGTTCATCCCTTCGCCCGTAATCTTCTTGATGAGGACAGCGGGGTCATAGAGGGCTCCTTGTTGATGCACACTCCTAGCAAGCCATTTCTTGACGTCTCCAAAGTTTCCTCTGGCGATCTGCTCTTTCCAATCTGGAATCGATTTCTCCATAGTGCGTAGAAGCTGACCACTGATTACATTGCCTAAGGCGTAAGTTGGGAAGTATCCAAAGTCTCCACCAGACCAATGAATATCCTGCATGACGCCTTCCGAGTCGTTTTCGATGTCCACGCCCAAGTACTTGTCGTACTTCTGATTCCATATCTCTGGAAGATCTCCGACGGTAATCTTTCCCAGAATCAGATCTTGTTCAATCTCAAACCGTATGATTACGTGAAGGCAATAGGTTACTTCATCTGCTTCAACTCGAATCTTCGAAGGTCTAACATGGTTGATAGCGCGAACAAAGTCATCCAAAGCCAAATCAGCAAAAGCTTTGTCAGTGAGCTCATTCAGTTTTGGGTAGAAGTATTTCCAGAACTCCCTTGACCGACCGATTATGTTCTCTATGAATCGAGACTGAGACTCATGGAATCCTAGAGAAGGAGAGTCACCTACAGGTTGGAACATCCACTCTTGCTTAAGATTCTGGTCGTAGATTGCGTGACCGCCTTCATGTAATATGGAAAACAGCGAAGACGCCATGTTGTCTTCGTAGTAGTGCGTTGTGATGCGCACATCATCATAGTAGCCAGTGGTGAAAGGGTGTTCTGTCTCATCTATTCTGCCGCCAGCTTTTGAGGACTCAACGTCATATTCGATAAACCTAGCGATTTCGTTTGATATCTTTCTTTGAACGCCAAGCGGAACCTTCCTCTTCAGAACCTTAGGGTCAGGTTGATCAGGCGAATTCATACACTTCTGCAAGATTGACACAAGCCCATCTCTCAAGTCTCCAAAGACCCTTGAAATGGAATCAGCTGACATCTTTGGTTCGTAAATGTCGATCAAAGCGTCATAGGGGGTTTTGGTGCCTTTTACTTCCATAAGAATTCCGGCAGCCTGTTTTTTCAGATTAAGCATCTTCTCAAGCTCTGGTTTGAACAGGGAGAAATTCTTCGCGGCTTTTGCTTTCTTCCAAACATTTATCGCGATGGCTTCCTGCTTTGCGATCGCAGCAACTAGTTTCTCAGGCAGTTTTGTCTGTTCATCATAGTGCTTCTTGATGAGATACACATTCCTTTTCTGCAACTCGTTCATGCTTTCATAGTCGGGATGTTCCTGAATTTTTGAAAGTAGGGTTCCGATCTCAGGTTTTGTGCTAAGTCTATGAATGACTTGGCTGAGAACACCTAGCTGTTGGCTTCGAAGATTCACTCCTTTGGGAGGCATCTTGGTTTCCATGTCCCAATGTATGATACTTGTCGCCGTGTGAAGGGTAATTATCTCTTTAGTGAGAGCTAACAATTTCTCATAATTGGAGCTCAGCGCTTCCGTAGTCCTTGACATATCAATCGCAACCGATAACTGTCTTCAAGGATATATGGTTTGTGTGCCATCGACACAAGCAAAGCCGGGAGTCAGCAGTGCACGGACATGAATCGGCAATAAGTAAGGTTTAAGTTTCGTGATGTTTCCCGTATATGAATCTATAAACGCGGAGAAAGACTAATGGAGCAACTACGCCATAATGGTGTTCTGGTTCCATCTCGGTACGAAGGAAATGACCTAGTCATAAAGGTGAAGGGCGCAGAAATCAAGCTAACGCCTGAACAGGGAGAGATGGCTCTAGCTTGGGCCAAGAAGGTGGGAACTCCTTACGTTGAGGATCGAGTCTTCGCCGAAAATTTTCATCGTGACTTCTCAGAGAAGCTAGGTACACGTGTCAAGCCCGGCGATGTTGACTATACAAAGGTCATTTCTCTTGTGGAAGAGGAGCGTAGATGGAAAGCTGATCTTTCCAGAGAAGAGAGGAAACGCTTAGCCTCAGGGAGGAAGGCCCAGCGGGAGGCAAACAAGGAACGCTTTGGATTTGCTTGGGTTGACGGCGTTCAAGTAGAGGTGGGTAACTATGCGGTTGAACCTAGCTCTATCTTCATGGGCAGAGGAAAACATCCCTTAAGGGGGCGTTGGAAGGAAGGCCCTCAGGAGCAGGATGTTGAACTCAACCTCTCGCGGGATGCACTCAGACCGCTAGGTAGTTGGAAGAGTATAGTCTGGGAACCAGATGCTATGTGGATCGCAAGATGGCGGGACAAACTCAGTGGCAAGATGAAGTATGTGGGATTCTCTGAGTCCAGCATCCTGAAGCAGAAGAAGGAAATCGAGAAGTTTGACAAAGCAATGGAGCTCCAGCGAAACCTTCAGCAGGTTCAAAGACACATATGGAAGGGTCTGAACGCTGAGAATACAAGGCGGAGGAAGATAGCTACCATCTGTTTTCTCATAGATAAGTTGAAGATCAGAGTTGGAGATGAGAAAGATCCTGATGAGGCAGACACTGTTGGCGCTTCCACTCTCAGACCAGAGCACATACGTTCTAATGGCGATGGCACTGTGACCTTCAACTTCCTTGGAAAGGACTCGGTACCTCATGTCTTCACAGTTAAGCTTCCAGTTGATGTCATCAGAAACCTTAATGAATTCTCAGACAACGCCAAATCCACCCTTTTCGATGGCATCGGCTCAAAACACATCAGCGGATTCTTGGACGAAGTAGTCAATGGACTTTCCTCAAAGGTGTTCCGCACATTCTATGCATCTAAGACTGTCAGGGTGAAGTTGGAAAGGACACATGTGAACACTAATGATCCCGAATACCGGAAAAAGCATGTCGCCACAATGGCGAATCTCGAGGCAGCTAAGATCTGCAACCACAGACGAACCATTCCCAAGACATGGAAGGCATCCCTAGATAAAAAGAGAATGCGCCGCAAGATTGTACAAAACCGTGCGAAAGAGGCTCAAACTAAACTGAAAATGAAAACCAGCGAACGGGAAGAAAGATATGAGGAGAGAATGAGGAAACAAGAGGAAAAGCTGAAGATGATTAAGGAGAAGTTGGACACTACACTCACACAACTTGCACAGAGAAAGCAACAGAACAAGCCTGTCAACGCTTTGGAGAAACGAATCAGGCTTCAGCAGAGCGCTGTGAAACGTCAAAAGCAGCGTCTCAGGGAGCTAAAAGCTAAGCATAGAGAGCAGATGAAGAAATCGAAGTCCAAGCTGGAAAACAGGAGACTGCGGGACGAAGCCGCGATAGATAAACTGAGCCTCAGAATCAAAGCCCAGCAGAGGACTCGCGACTACAACTTGGCAACGTCCTTGAAGAGTTACATCGACCCCAGAATCTACTACGAATGGGGAAGAGAAGTTGACTATGACTGGAAGCGATACTACCCAAAGGCTCTTCAAAGGAAGTTCAGCTGGATAGAGAAGGAACCCACTTCTTAAAGCAAAGCTCTCAGACCTGAATAGCAGAGTCAAGATGTAGACTACCAGATGACTGAGATGTTCCACGAAGTTGGCGACGTGGATGAGAACGGCATAATTGACGTCTTGGACCAACAGACCAACAGCTTCGCCTACGGATATTTCGTCGGAGAACCAAACTACAACCCAGCAGCAGACAATCGTAGAAACACCATTCGTCATTGACATCAAAGACTTGGCAATGCACGGATTCAACTTGGGCAAGCAAAGAGAATACCCATAACCCTCCATCTTTTTTCTGCACGCGCACAAACAAAGAGAGATATCACCAAGACAGTGCAAGTTCAAATCACACCTCACCGCTACCTTTTTCTAGCTGAGCTCCATGCCTACAATCCTTGAGGAGCAAAAGATGACAAACGAACTGATCAAAACCATATTCGCCCGCCGCAGCATACGCAAATACACAGACAAACCAGTCAGTGAGAAGGCCATCAAGACCATACTTGAAGCCGCCATGGCGGCACCTTCAGCTTCAAATCGCAAGCCTTGGCACTTCATCGTAGTCACCGACAGGAAAACACTGGACAGGCTAGCCAAAGCTCATCCTTATGGCAAGATGCTGCTTGAAGCACCTCTCTGCATAGCTGTGTGCGGCGACAAGACCATCTCACCGCGTTATTGGGTACAAGACTGCTCGGCCGCTACGGAGAACCTTCTCTTAGCTGTGGCTGCGTTGGGTTCTGGCGCAGTTTGGCTCGGTGTGTATCCCAGAGAAGGGCGAGTCAATCCCATAAGGACGGTTCTCAAGATTCCTGAGACTGTTGTTCCTCTTAACTTGATTTCTATTGGGCATCCAGCGGAGTTGAAGGAGCCGCGTACACAGTATGACGAGTTGCGAGTGCATCGCGAGCACTGGTAGCCATATGTGGAGCAGGAAGATGTGGAAGCAGTAGGAGAATTTCCGCAACTGGAAACGAATAGGCTGATCCTGCGGGAAATGAAGCTCGATGATGTAGATTTCTATTTCCGCCACTTTAGCAACGACGAAATTATTCAAGGTAGTTGTTTTCCAGGACCTGAAAGCCTTGAGGCGGCCAGACAAGAACTCAAACGTTACTGCATTATGCCTTTCCAAGAGAATAGAGGAATCCGTTGGGGAATCGTTAGAAAAGGGGATGAGGAGCTTATAGGAAGCTGCGGCTACTACGATTGGAACAAAACAGCGCGTCGAGCTGAAATCGGATACGATCTGGACCCTGCTTACTGGGGACAAGGCATCATGACTGAAGCACTGAGGGCTGTGTTAGAATACGGATTTGGAAAGATGGATTTGAACAGAATTCAAGCGATTATTGACTCAGAAAATGTCCAATCTTTGCGACTTGTTGAGAGATTAGGCTTCAGAAAGGAAGGGGTTCTTCGACAAAATAGTTATTTTGGCGGATTCAGAGATGATATCGTTTTTTCCCTATTGAGACAAGAATGGACAAAATCATAACGGTTGAAAATGAGGGTTTGCTGGCTGGAATGCAGGGATATCTCAACTTCATCACATCTTAGTTGAAACGAGATGTTTTCCGAACACACACTTTATTTGAAACGAGAAGACATGATATAAAATCCAAAGTGCTGAAGAGAGAGTGCGACAGCTGGATATCCTGTCCAAACTAAAGAAAGAGTTTAGCTTCATTCAAGGAAACTATCTGATCCTCATCTTGAGCTGGATTCTGATGGATTTCGCCCGGGAATTAGCAGCTCCCTACTACCCAGAATACGTAAGGCAACTCGGAGCCACTGAAAGCATCGTTGGTGCTATAGGATTCATCGCCTTCCTAGCAATGGCTTCTGTTCAGTTTCCAGGAGGATATCTAGCCGATAAATACGGAAGAAAGTGGCTTGTGTCTACTATGACATTTGGCGTTGCACTGTCATACATCTTTTTTGCAGTTGCAACAACGTGGCATTTCATACTCATCGGAACTCTGATCGCCAACCTTAGCCTGCTATATCAACCGGCTTTACTTGCAATGATGGCTGACTCTATGCCCCCTGAAAGACGAGGTATGGGCTACTCGATCATCAACCTTATTATGAGCGTGACCACCACGCCAGCAGCGGCTGTGGGCCTGACGCTCATTGTTCAATACGGACTTGTGGGTGGTCTTCGAATTGGATACACAATCATCGTCGTTTTCTTCCTTGCCGCAGCGATTCTTAGGCTGAGACTCAAAGAGAGCATAGAGAAGAACCCTGAGAAAATGCAGCTTAATGAACTCCTCAGCTCTTATCCCAAAGCTCTTATGGAAGGAATAAGTGTTTGGAAGGCTGTTCCACGGTCAACCTTCTTTCTATTCATAACCGGACTTTTATGGAGGTTTTCCTTTGCCCTCTCACAGTTCGTCATGCTATTTTATGCATTGGATGTGCTTATGATCTCACCAGCAACATGGGGACTTGCCACAATCGCCTTGTTCAGTACCATGTTAGTGTTCGCTCTTCCTGTAGGTAAACTCCTTGACAAGATTGGAAGAAAGATTCCGCTAATCCTTGCTGGTCTGGTGATGCTCCCCGCTATCTATTTGTTTATCTATGGGGATGCGGTAAGAGTCTTCATCTCTCTGCCCTTGCTTGGGCTTGGACAGCTTTTGGCAATGTCATCCTACATGTCTTTGCTAGCGGATCTAGTTCCTCGAGACCAGAGAGGGAAAGTCATTGGTTCTAGCAATTTCTTCAGTTATGTCTTCATGGCTTTTGGCTCATTAGCAGGAGGTGTCATCTATCAGATTGTATCCCCTCAGTTGCCCTTCCTGCTCATGATCGTCTTAATGATTCCCGCGCTGCTAATACTCACTTTCCTAGTGCATGAGCCAGAGAGAAGAGAAGAATAGACATTGGCAAAACTGAACCCCCTTTGATTCAATGTACATCGTCAAATTACTGGAAAAAAGAGAAGTCACGGAATATCACCATTGGTTGCCCGGCTGAGGTCCGACTGGTAATTTCAACAACATTGTTTTCACAAACCAGTGATTTTATAATTCTCACGTCTGCGGACTTACAAGCTAGCCTACTTCTCTTCCCGCCAGTTCTGAGAGTAACATGCCGGCAATAATCAAAACTGCTCCAATGATTCCATTTTGGCTTAAGGTTTCACCCAAAGTGGCAAAGGAGAAGATCAGGGCAAAAATAGGCTCAGCTGTGAAGATTATTGCAGCTTTGGTGGCTGTTGTGTATTTCTGGGCATAATTTTGGGCTAGAAAGGCTATAGTTGTTGCGAAAACCGCTGTAATCAATATTGCAACCCAAGTTATTCTTGATGTAGGGAGAATAAGCGGTTCAAGAACTGCCCATGCGAGCATGGAGAAAATACATGTTGTGAAGGCCTGCACCGTAGCTAGAACTGATGGGCTAAATTCCTTTGTGTATTTGTCTATCAAGACCACGCTGAAGGCATACGCAATCGCACACACGAGTGTTAGGAAGTCTCCATAATTCATGTTTAGACCTATTGGATCAATTTCGGACAGGAGGAAGAGTCCTGTTAGAGCCATTAGAACAGCTAGAATTCGTTTTCTTGGAAGAGTGGTTCTTAAGATCATATATGAAAGAACAGGGGTGAAGACAACATAAAGGCCTGTGATGAATCCTGATTTTGACGCAGTCGTGTATTTCAGACCAACGGTTTGGGTCATATAGCCGATGAAGATGAATACTCCAATGAGAAAGCCAGCTCTTAAGACTTCTTTTCTTGTTGATGCAACCTCCTTTCTGAAGATAACGATCAGAATAAGAGTTGCTATAACGAACCGTAGAGAGAGAAAGACATAGGGAGATGTTTCCTGCAGAACCACTTTTATAAGGGGAAATGTTCCTCCCCAAATCAAAGATACTCCTAGTAGCGTGACATCCGCCAGACCTTCTCTAGAGACCATGCTCTTTCCACACGCTTTATTTGACAGATTTACAGATTAAGGCTACCGCTTCACAGGCGCACGTAACATGCGAGCTCCAAAGCTATATTCGTCTAGTGTGATAATTCTCTCTTCAGCTGCGCTAGTGGAGAATCTTGCTTATGCTCTACCCATGTCTTATTTTCCAGATTTCGTCCAGCTTTTGGGGGCATCAATTGCCTACATCGGTCTGTTCACCGCCGCTTTCACCGCAGCCAACGCAACCCTCTCCCAAAAATTCGGGAGCTTATCAGACAGAGTTGGGAGAAAAAAGCTGATCCAAGCCGGCTTGCTCACTGACGTCTTCTTGGGCACCTTGACTGGAATCGTGTGGAATTGGGCCCCGCTTCTAATTATCAGGATCTTGAACGGAGTGGCCACGGCGGCTGTGGCTGCTCCATCCGAAGCTTCCTTGGTGGACCAAGTTCCTAAGGATAGATTGGGAGAAGCCTTAGGATTCTATTTGACCTTGAGCATGGTAGGATTCAACATGGGACCGGTTTTCGGGGGCGCTATTCAATTTCTGTGTAATGACATTATTGGACTTGGGCTCGAGTGGAGCTATAGAGTTCCTTTCTTCGTTGACTCCATCCTTGCTCTAGTAGCCTTTTTCTTAGTGTGGTGGGGAGTCGAAGAGACTAGAGGAAAGAGCTCATCCAGAAAAATGTCTCAACAAAAGGAAGACGTGAAGCTGAGCAGAAAAGTGAGGTTTTCTCTCAGAATTCTCTACGTCTCTTCCTTGGCAATTGGATTCGCCGTTGGTGTCATAATCCCCATAACTGTACTGTACTTCGACGACATCTTCAATGCGTCTCCTCTACAAATTGGCACAATATTGTCCATATCAGGTTTCGTTGGCTTAACTTGCAACCTCTACGCTGGAAAGATCTCCGACCGAGTTGGCAGGAAACCCATCATAGCCCTAGGAAGCCTCCCTTCAAGATTGTCTACCATCGCTTTTCCGTTCGCACCCAATCTCATCTCTGCTGCCGGAATATCGATTTTCAGATCTTTCGGTCACAATATCGCCATGCCGGCATCCCGAGCCTTGAGAGCCGACTTGATACCTGAGAAGATTAGAGGAAAACTATTCGGAAGATTAGCAGCCTTTTTCAGTCTTGGTGCAATATTAGGTCCGATACTGTCCACATGGCTATACGAAATCTACAGGTTCTCGACCTTTGAGATTCCCTGGCTCGGCAACTTAGTAGTAAGGGGAGCAGGCATTCCATTCTTCGTCAGCAGTGCTTTCGGGTTGTTCTCACTTCTTCTGGTTTTGGCATTCGTTGAAGAGCCGAAACGAAGATAGTTTTAGAATGAAGAGTTTAATCACTTCGCTTCATCTATACTCGAAATTCATAATTCATTTATACGAATCCGCATAGAGCGAATTCTAAACTCACAATGTTCAAGCTACTCAGAGGAGTTACTTTTGCCCCCACGCGATTTCGGAAAGATTCTGCTCGAAGCAATAGATGAAGGATTATCTTCACTAGGACAATCATCTAGGCAAGCGATCTACTTCCACCTGGAGAAATCCTTCAATATAAAGAAACAAGAAATCCCTCTAAGAATCGAGCTTTTTACAGATGCAATTGAACAGATTTTCGGATCAGGAGCAGATTATCTTGAGGTTTTAATTGTGAAGCGACTTCATGAAAAAATCGGTAAGCTTGGAGCGAATTCTATGAAGAAGGAAGGTTGCAGAGACTTTTCAGAGTATATAGGGCAGTTGAAGGAGGAATGTAGAAATTGCAGAACGAGATCGTGCAAAGCGCAGCGGAAGGCATGAAAGCGAAAGCAGAAAATGCACAGCAAATGATGGAGTTTGGAGAGAAATTCCAAGCCTTTTTTAATCTTATACCATATCCGGTGGCCATCATTAATAAAAAGGGTGAAATCCTAGCGATCAACGACAAGGCTGAGGAAAAGACCGGTTTCAAAAAAAGAGAGTTACTTGGAAAGAATTTTCTCACAACGGCAATCGTGACTGAGGATAGCAGAGCCATTCTAGTGAGAAACTTTGCAAAAAGAATGAAAGGAATACACGTAGCACCCTACGAAGTTGAAGCGCTCACAAAGGATGGTAGAAAATTAGCAGTTGAGGTAAACGCAGCAAGAATGGAATATAAAGGCAAACCAGCAGACCTCGTCATGTTCCATGATGTATCGGAGAGAAAGATGATAAAAGAAAGGCTTTCTGCGTTGAACTTTTATGGTAGGAGGCTAAACACAGCAGATAACCTTCAGAAGGTCTACGAATTAACCCTAGATGCAATGGAGCAAACATTAGGGTTTGAACATGCATCGTTTCTAGCCATAGACAGAGGCAAGCTTCGAGTTGCATGTCAACGTGGATACCCGTCGCCCTTGCACCTGAACCTGCCGCTGGATGGAACAGAAAGTGGTATAACTGTAAGAGCAGCAAACTCGCACAAACCGGTTCTCGTTTCTGACACGAGGAAAGACAAGGACTATGTGGAAGGGGTTCGAGGCATACGCTCAGAACTGGCTGTTCCAGTTGAGACAGAAAACAAAACTTTCGGAGTGCTAAATGTAGAAAGCAGGAATTTAGGAGCGTTCGATTCAAAGGACGTAACATTGCTTCAAATCTTGGCTTCGCACGCGGCAACAGCAATCACCAGCCTAGAAAAACGGGAAGAAATTGAGAAGCGCTCCAGCCAACTGGCTTCGCTAATGAAGAGTTCAACAAAGATGATCAGTTCCACAGATTTGCGCCAAAGGCTCCAAACAATCGCCGAAGCAATCAAAGAGCTCGGATGGCAAAGAGTTGTAATTTCAGTTAGAGATGAAAACCTAGAGATAACCGACCTCGTAACAGAAGGCCTGACAGAAGATGAGGTTAAACTTCTTCTGGAAAGAAAGTCACCAGGCTCTGTTTGGCGTGAACGCTTGAGCTCAAGCTATGATCGATTCAGAATCGGAGAGTTTTACTACCTGCCTTGGAACGAGCTTTGGGTTCGAAAAAACGTTCATGGCGTCCCAGCTAATTTGCCTCCTGAAGAAGCAACTACATATTCAGGAGTTCCAAGCAAACTGGCGCCAGAAGAGATGATTGACTGGCATCCCCAAGACATGCTCTACGCACCTCTTCGCTTACCTGAGGGGCATATTGTGGGAATTATAAGTATGGATGACCCTTTGGATGGTCGACGGCCCACCAGAGACTCTCTTGTTCCACTAAAGCTGTTTCTGTATCAGGCCGCTGTAGCCATTGAGAATGCTCAGTTAATCCAGCAACTAAACAATGCGAAAAACAAAATTAGGGAATACGCGGATCAACTCGAACTGAAAGTGAATCAGAGAACTCAAGAATTAATGGAAGCCCAATATCGACTACTCAAAGCTGAAAGACTTGCTGCCATCGGAGAAGTGGCAGCGATGGTTGGTCATGATTTGCGCAACCCGCTAACAGGAATCTCCGGCGTTGGATACTATCTGAAGATGAAGTTAGGCTCAAAAATGAGCAGCAAAACAAGAGAAATGTTGGAACTTTTGGAGAAGGATATAGAATATTCGAACAAGATCATAAATGACCTCCTAGAATACTCCGGAGAGATACGTTTAGAACTGAAGGAGACTACCCTAAAATCAATCGTAAAGGAGGCATTATCACTTGTTGAGGTCCCCAAGAACATCCGAGTGTCCAATCTAACTCAGAGCGAACCAAGAGTAGAGGTTGATATAGAGAGATTGAAGAGAGCCTTTGTCAACATCGTCAAGAACGCAGTTGACGCCATGCCCAAGGGCGGCAAGCTCACAATAAAAAGTGAGGAAACAAACGATTACCTAGAAATCGACTTCACTGACACAGGGGCAGGTATGTCAAGAGATATTATAGGGAAAATTGGGACACCCCTCTTCACGACTAAAGCAAAAGGAATGGGTTTAGGTCTGTCCATCTGCAAACGCATCCTGGAAGCTCATGGAGGCAGTGTTTCCGCAAAAAGCACAGTTGGTAAAGGAACCACATTCACAGTAACTATCCCTATCAAGCAAAAATCTGAGGGAGGTGAAAAAGCATGGCAGAACAAGCCAGAATCCTTGTTGTCGACGATGACGAAAGCATAAGAAAAACCCTCGCAACCATACTGGAAGAAAAAGGATATGTTGTTGAAACGGCGAGAAACGGCAAGGAAGCAATCGAAAAATCCAAAGCAAAATTCTTCAACTTAGCTTTAATAGATATTCGACTTCCAGACATGGAAGGAACAAAACTATTGACTGCAATGAAAGAAACTACGCCGAGGATGATCAAAGTGATTGTTACGGGTTATCCCTCATTGCAGAATGCCGTTGAAGCTGTAAATATGGGAGGAGATGCGTACATACTTAAGCCGTTGAGAATAGAGAATCTCCTCAACACAATCAAGGAGCATCTGCAAAAACAACAAGAAGCAAGAAAATACAGCGAAGACAAAGTCGCAGAATTCATTGAAACACGAGCAAAAGAACTAACAATGATAAAAAGTACATAGCAATTCTCCTTTTTTTTGTCTCGTAGAAAAAGCGTCTTCCTATCAAATATGAGTCTGTTCAAGATTTTCAGTTCATGCCCTCATAATTTGTCATGCATGCAGATACATGCTGAAACTAAGTTTGACGTGAAAAAAGAGAGTCTTGTGACAAAAGATAGCAACCTTCACTCCTAAGAATGCATCAGAACAAAACCGTTTAACCTTTGCCGAATGCATACTGCGAATTCACAATGCTTTAATCCATTCTACATGGCAACTAACTATTGAAAGATGAACAAGCATGACAGTCATTCCGATTTGCAGACCCTATGTTTTCCTTAGATGCAAAAGATGCAACAGAAAGACAGAGCATGTCTTGATTGGCACAAGCGCTATCAAAGAGGCAATAGAAGAAGACTTTGAGTGCCAAGAGTGTGGACAAGTAAGGAAGATCTATGAAATAGCTATCCTAGCTGAACCTGAAACCCTAGCAATTCAGGAGCTGGAGAGGAAAATTGAAGCTAAGCGAAAACTCGTGAAACAGCTGGAAGCGAAGAGAAGCAATCTCGAAAAAGAACTAAGAAATCGCAAAAGAGAACCCACATGAGATGCATGCACATCTATTTCCTTCTTCTGGTACAAAGGCAGTGCATTGTGAAAGAATGTGGAAAGAAATAGCGCTATTCTGTTTTGGCTACAATCATGACGATGCCTAGTCCGATTAGAATTAAGCCTGCAACTAAGAATATACTTGGATAAGACCCTATATTGTTAATGTTGGTATATGCTACATAAAAAATGAGTATACCTATGAGCATTATAACGAATCCAATGAGCTTTTCCATGATTGCTAATCCGAAGGCTGCCTCAACTCTGCTCAATCACCTTGCACATCCTAGAGGTTTACATAGGTTTAGCCTAGGCTTTATTTTAATTTTGTTGAAGCTGTCTCAATTCTCCGCAAAGGCTTCAAGTTTAGCTGGCAAATATTCATCTACAATGTAAGTTAGGCCGTAGCGGCTGAAAGCTTCCTGTTCTGCCTTTTTTCTGATTTTCATGAACTTTTTAATCTCTCTTTGCCACAATTTGCCTTTATATCTTGGGTCTTTCTGCAGATCGTGAAGGCGTTTAACGTCAAAGTCAGTTAAGGGGTCACTTGGCAGCTTGTAATTTACAATATCGCTGGCCCACACACCACTCCACTTGGCATCAGGTGTAGTCAACTCTCGCAAGTGAGCCGCGTTTGCTGAGCCGGATATGATGACCATGGCGATGTGCATTCCCCACGGGTCGCCATCAGTTAAGATGCAGACCGGAAGCTTGAGCTCTTTGTTCAGCCGATGAATAAAGTGTCTAGTGGCGCGAGGTGCTTGCCCAGCAGTAAGTACAAGCAAGGCGTTGAATTTCCTATGCACTTGTTCTTCAACAAAACGTGTGAAGAGCCCGCCCTTCTCGATGGCTATTACAAGGTCTGCACCAGTCTTGACGAATTCTGCTGAAGTTAATGCAGGCCCTATCATGACTCCATCTGGATGAGAAGTCAGGTTCAGCCTTTTACCTTCATACCCTGGAACCGTGTATTCGATCGTTAGGTCTCCGAAAATAGCTGAGCGCTCTTCAGGGAAAACATTGAAATCTTCACGAGCAAAACCCGCAACAGTTTCAAGATCAGTAATTATATTGTTAGACTCAGGCTGATCTTTGAATGCTACTTCGTAAGCCTGTGCAGAATAATAGACATCTCTAAGGGTTGAGGTTTTGCGATGCTTTGCGAGTTCATGGGCGAAGAAGGCTGTCCAAACGAGTTGAGTGAAAGGGCGAATATGCCGTATGTTGCGGGCGCTCCGGCGCACTGCCCTTTCTCCCAAGACATACTGACGAAGTTCAGGATTATAGTAGATGTTCTCGATGGAGCGGCTGGGCATCCTTATCGTTGGAAAATCACCTTTCTCCATTTGCTCGTAAAGGTTGAGTCCGAAATTTTCTAATACGGTCACAATTTCCTTTTTTCTTTCTAAAGCAGCACTCTTAATCTTTTTCATGCTTCTTCACACTCAACAATAATTTCCTAATGTTGGGAGGTTTTTCCTTGCCAGCTAATTCGGTTGAAAACCGGGCGATTTTCGGGAGGTACTTAGAAAAGGTAGAGAGTCGCTTTCTTTCTCTTTCCACGTGTTCTCGCTTAGTCAAAAAGCGTTGGAGTTGACGAGCTGCTTCGCGGATTCCATTAAGGATTTCTCTCTTCACCTCAGGTCTGTCAGCAATAAATTCTTTGCCCACGGTTTTGTACGGAACCTTGGTGCTACATATGTGAACCAATATGGCGATTGGCATGTCAGATGCCACATGATATCTTCGCCAGTTGATCCTCTTGATAATTCTCCATGAGACATCGCTAGCTTCATCGTACAGCAAAGGAATTCTATTGGCAAACCTATAGAGGACCAGATCGTTTTTCCTTGCTATGTTTCCGCCATAGGCTATAGCAACTTCAACGATGAAGGGATGCCCTGAATAAGTAGAAGGCTGACGTTGGCAGAAAGCAATAAACTCGGGCTGCAACTCTTTCAGAATTCCAGCCTTAAGCAGTTCCTCACCTATGGGTGACAAACAACCGGCATCTGGAGGCAGAAAATTACGAAATCGCTTCATCATCTTTACAAGCCGTACGATTCTCTCTCGTGAAAGTTTTCTCGGGTTTTTGGTTTTGCCTATCCCAGCCGATTCCAGAAATCGGTGGGAAGTTTTCTCGCCTACTCGATGGAAATGATTTCTCATGAAGTCAATCATGTTTCGGTAAGGAGTAATTCGTATAAGTCGTTGAATGGTTTCAACATCCACACCGTAGGGGTGGGGTTTTGTCTCCTTTGGAGGGGGAGGCATTTGAGTGGTGACTCGCATGAATTTATAGAGGCGTCCTTTTGGATCGATGAATGTGATTTTGGCGTAGGGATTGACCAGAGCTGTTTGTTTCAGGTATTCCAGAATTCGAGACATCGCCTTCGCGTAGTCGCCCTCTAAAGAGAATCCTACGATTGTACCTCTCCAGCCCTCCTTGTTTAACATGATCTTTCGATCCAATATTATTGGTCGATTTCTAGGGATGTCCACCATAAGCTTGTAGATGTAAATTCTGGCTCCGCCAGTGCTTGACTTGACAAAAGCTGGTTTGTGAGTGGTGATTTGTCCGTAAAGAAGTGACATCGTTCCGCCTAGACCAAAGGTTCCTCGTGCCTGCTTGAGCTTGTACTTTGAGCCGAATAGAACTTGGCCAAAGGCTGAGGGTATGTGACGCGCTGGTACGCCGGAGCCATTATCTTTTACACGTAGTGTATACACCTTTGGTAAAGAGCTGTTGGTTTCATTTCCAAGCAGATTTTCATCTTCAGTCTTTATCTTCATAGCCTCAAGGTCGTAGGAAAGTCGAACGTAAATGTCGGGGGGTATGCCTGAATTGTCAGAGGCGTCGAGAGAGTTCTCCACAAGCTCTCGAATTGAAGAGAAAATGGCTCTGGATGGGTTGGTGAATCCCGCTATATCGCGATTTCTGTAGAAGAAGTCTGCAGCACTTATCTCTTCAAAGACCTGCACCATTCCCAGCCATCTCCTTGTAATCATACATCATATGTGGGTAGTCCGATTTTGTTCTTCCGCTGTCATTTCAGAGGTTTGCTTCAAATAGTCTTCTGGGCATTGCGGCACTGCAAATCAACCGCAGGACAAATTCGCTTATATTTCAACACAGAATATATATCTTTGTTGCGTTGATTGTGTCAAAAACAAACATGGATTCTTATTTTTCTAGTTTTTCATGGGGAGTTTCCCAGAGTTCCAGTTTCTTTCTCTTGAGTTCTTGTCTCTTTCTCTGTAGAAACCGATAAACTGTGTTGTGTTGGCTCCCTTTGATCAGCATGAGTATAGCTTCTCTTGCAGCGTTTGCTTGATCGTAGCTTCCTATTACTGAAATTGTGTGCCCATATATCGAGACTTCAGCGTCTGTTAACTCCTCTATTATGCGTCTTGTTTTGCCGCCCTTGCCTATGATTCTACCTTTTAAGCGTTGGATATCAGCTGGAGATTTGCCAACGGTTAGGCGCAGGTCAATAACTTCTAGCACTGTGTCCTCATTGTAGAGCAGTTGATATGCTCGTTGTGGCGAGAAGCCTCTACCGATGGCTATTATGACTTCCTTTGCTCTGAAAAGCAGCGAAGGGTCTTGAGCGTTTGGGTCTAAAATTATTGTGACCTCCCCAGTCGTGCTGTCTATTTCAAGCTTCACATGGAGTTTTTTCTCGACGTTCGCCTTAACTCTCCCTTCTGGACCTATGAGGGCACCTATTCGATCTCGGGGGATCTTCACGAAAGTGCTAGCTCTTGACGTTTCCAGTCACCTTTTTTAACAGCTCATCTATAGTTGGAACAGCAACACCTAATCGTACAAAGTAGCGTCTCATGTTTTCGAGGTCTCTGCGCAGAAACTCGTTTGCCATGGGATGTTTCCGCGATACAGCTTGGGAAACGTCGAAAAGAACAGGTTTTCCTTTCCATATCATGATGTTGTATTCGCTTAGGTCAGCATGCACCAACCCTGCTTTCTTATAGAGCCTTTTAACATTGGCTAATATCTGCCGGTAGGTTCTATCTGGATTCTTGAGGGGAGCTTCTCTAAGTAGAGGCGCGCTGATTCCCTTTTCTCCGATGAATCTCATAACTAGAACATTGCGTGAAACGGCTATAGGTTTGGGAACGTTTACTCCAGCTTCAAGGGCGGTGTGTAAGTTTTTAAATTCTTTCTGAGCCCACAAGTAGATGAGCGAACGGGTGTCTCTTTTCACTCTGGTGAATCTTGGATCGCCTTGAATGTAGACTAGCATACCTTTTTTGAACTCGGATGAGACTGTTAGGAAGATTTTGATGGCTAAGGTGTTGTTGTCTTTGTCTTTGCCCCAGTAGAGCTTTGATTCTTTTCCAGCCTTTACTGCACCGTGGATTTCGTCTATTGTTCCTTTGTTCATGAGGTGATAAATTGTCATGAGAGTTGAGCGGTCAAAAACTTCTTCTAATACTGCTCTTTCGGACGAAATGTCTTTGTGTAGCATCTTTCTTTCTCTCTCGTAACGCTGTTCTCGTCTCTTTAGCTTCTCTTGGACTTTGCTTCGCTGTTGGCGATTGCCCACTGATTTCCCTCTTTTTTCTGTCATTCATATTTCAGCAAGCATTCTTATAAATTGGAGTTGTTTTTCTGGGTTGTAGGCGGGTGAAGGTCTTCTAACAGAAATCTTCTACTCCAGTTTACTAAGCACATAGAATGTTAGGGCTAGAATGAAGAGATTGATTAGTAATTCGATGGAGGCGATAATGGGATATTCGAAAATCACTACTTTTCCATGTTTGAGGACGCTGAAGAAAATTATCGAGAAGCTTATTGAGTCTCCAATGAGCCAGCCTAAGAGAAGAGTGATGAAGAATTTCGTTTTGAAGTTTGATCCGGCAAGAGATTTCTTCGTTACTTTTTCACTTTGCATTCGTCTTCTCCCTTCTCTATGGTCTAGAGGCTTCACTATCGTTATAAAAAGATGTTTCCACAGTTGGCATAATTCGGACTAAGATACAGTATACGTAATCTAGTGCGCACAATCCCTTCATTAAATGGTATGTTCGATATCTCAAGAATACAAAATCACATTTTCACGATTTGCGCATGAGGTACCCCAGAGATCTCCAGAACAGCCTCTGGATGAACTAACCCTTCCTGCATTGCACGTTTCACTATATGTTTTCCAACCATGTTCACGATTGTACACTGCCTCACAAGGTCAATAGCTTCTTCAACAGATACTTTAGAGCCTTTATAGAAGCCTTCTTTCACTTCGAAAACTATCTTGCCGTCACGCAGAACTTGGCCAAGCAGTTCAGCATCACATGTCGCCAAAACTGTGAATCTGCCCCATTTGCGCAGGTTTACATAGACTTCCAATGTGATACGCGCTTCTGTTCTATTGTGCGTTTCTGGCGAAGCTATACTAGGCATGCCTTAAGATTATAGATGCAACATGTAATTCTTAATGTTTGCTCGTGTCAAACCTTGGCTCTACATGCTGCGCACAGAACTTTTAGCCCCACAAGCTTCGCAAACCATAAAACTAAGCCGCTTCTCTTTCACAATCTTCGTATCTGGACGCTTGCAAACGGGACAAACCACGAAAGCATCAGCATAGTGTTGAACCAAACGTTCAAAAGTGTCACGTGGAAACTTGCCTTGAAAGATGGCTCTTGTGCCGCTCATCGCTCCAGCGGTGGCCATTTCTCGTGATAAATAGCGCAACAGATGCTGAGGGTCACGGTTGAAAGCGTCTGAAATCTCCTTAAAATTGTGAACAATTGTCCTCATGCCAACTCTGAAGCTGCGCGGCCTTGGAATCTCAAATCGCTTGCGCTCAAGAATCTGTGGGGGAAGCTGCGAATGAGCTCGCTTCAGCAACTCCTTATAATCGGACTTCATATCTTTTTCCTTCGAAGACCTTTCTTTTATGAAGAGCCTTACCTGTTTAAATAGTTTGCATACAAATGCTCAAGCATCAGATTTGAGGCTGGAAAATGTGCAGTGAAATCTGGAACTGGGAAAAATGCAAAGACAAAGTTAGAACGCTGAGGGGAAGACTGGGATTTCCCGACGCTCCTTCTCTAAAATTCTTAGGGTTGAGTCTTTCCCTTAAAGATGGACGCATACAAGATGATTTAGGGCGAACCCTCTATTCAAGAATAGAACCAAGCGTCTACTGTATACTCTGTGGATATTCAGATGCGCAACCAGTTCCAGAAGCTCAGCGGCTGGTTTCTTTTGCTCAACTGTGGGGAGGTCGCTTATACCAGAGCGTGTTTGCTCAGCGTGTAATTAGGCCGACTGAAAAGACCTTTGGCTCAGAAGCTCCCATGTTATATCAAGCGGCAAAGCTTCTGGGTGGTCAAAAGCTAAGCTACGGCGACTGTTCAGTGAAAGTCTATTCCCTTCCTATGGTGCCAATAACTGTTATTCTATGGGCTAAAACATCGGAGTTTCCAGCTTCAGCAAACATTCTGTTTGACTTTTCTGCAAGCAACTTTCTGTCCACTGAACAACTTGTTATGCTGAGCGGATTGACCTCGGCGAGGTTGAGGCACGCTCTTGAAGCGTTGGTTTCTGAAAGATAGTTTAATAAACAAGCTTTGTTATTCTCATAGTCGCGTCTTGCGAAGGAGAGAACGTAGTTGTCTGTTTGGCATGGAAGTCAGCATAAAAGGAAGCCTTCAGGGGGCAGAAAGAGAGGCTACCGGAAGAAAAGGAAATTTGAAGAAGGCTCTTTTCCAGCAGAGACGACGCTTGGCGAAACCAAGAAGAAGATTTCGCAACAACGAGGAAACAAAATTAAGATACGACTGCTAAAAGTGAACCAAGCAAACGTTTCTAATCCTTCAACTGGAAAAACCGAAAAAACGGAGATTGTGCGCGTAATAAGAAACCCGGCTAATGTAGATTATAATCGTAGAGGAGTAATCACAAAGGGCACAGTCATTGAAACACCGTTGGGAACAGCTCGCGTGACCTCTCATCCTGGACAAGACGGACTGGTAAATGCTATACTTGTTCAAAAAGAAAAATAGATAGAGGCCAAGCCCAACAAGACCAGAAAGGACGCGGGTTGGGGTACATGAGAAAACAAGACAAAATCCTTCTGTGGCCAGCCTACTTTGACTCAAATAAAACCCGACTAGAGGGAAGAAGAGTGTCCAAAAGCCTTGGCATAACCTCTCCAAAACTAGTGGAGATACAGAACGCAGCAAGAAGCATAGGTCTGCAACCAGAAGTCGTTTTAGATGTTAAATATCCTAAAAGTCCTTGGCAAAAAACAGGCTACATCTTAATTCCAAAAAGAGACTCAAAAGCAAAAACAATACGTAGAATCGCAAGAGAGTTGGTAAACGTACGCAAGTAAACGCATACTGATGTGAATTCTTAGAGATTCATGCCATCAGTTCTGTCCTTTTTGAAGACTCTTCACAAATGCTAATTGTGTGAACATGCGATCTAGACGCGTGTATAGTCTTTTCCATAGACTGCTCACTTTTTGTTGAACTTAGATTTTGCATCATTGGAATATCTCAAGACTGGAATCATGGGTCTCAATTCTTCATACATGCCATTTGTGAAACTTTATATGTTCACCCATGATACTATACGTTTGAGGCAGAGAGATGGGAAAGTTAACCATCGTAAAGAAAGAAAAGATTCCCAGCGCCGAAGAACATGAGAAAAAGTTGAAGGAGGATCCAGTCAGCGCAAAGATGCTCAAGGAGCGGGACCGACAAGTCGAAAAGGCCTTGAAAAAAATCAAGGAGGGCCAATAGCAATGTCACTTCCAGCGACCTTCGAGGTTACGCCGAGAAAACCCTTTGTGTCTCTATATGACAGTGTGAAAGCAGTGTGGAAATACGTTGCGTTTCTAGATTGCTATGGCGTCATATATGCGTATTGGAGCCCTCGTAGCTTGACCAGCCAGTACGGCAAAAACGAGGCGTTTCTTATAGGAAGCAGGAGTATTGGCACGCCAGCGCCAGCAACAATGCCCTCGCCATATTATCACTATTCAGTTGCCAGATTGATGTTTCGCACAGACGGGACAGCTGATGACCAGTACCTCTTGATGTTTCATCTTTCTAGTAGATCGGCGGGAAGGGCAGCTATCTACGTAAATGGAGTCTTGGCAAATCGAGAAGACGTAACCAGACTAGATGAGAAAACGTCGATTCTCATGCCGTGCCCAGGTCCACAGAGATATTCGTACATCTACTTGTTCCGCGAGACTGGGCTCTATAATGAGCTTTCACTGAAAGGAATTGAATGCTACCTCCTCCGCGCGTAGGCTAATCCAGTACAGAGCCCCCCCTTTTTTTGTAGTAGGAGAAGAACGTTTGCAGTGTATCGAGGATCTAATAGTCCGAATAAAGAGAGTCTTAGAGACTGATAATGAGATTCTACTAGCGTATCTGTTTGGTTCGCAAGGTGAGGGAAGAGCAACTGAACACAGCGATGTTGACATTGCAATACTACACTGCGGTTGTCCATCGGTTAAGGTTGGTGAGATCCAGAAGAAAGTAGTCCAAGAGCTACGATTGAATGGGGATAAGGTCGATGTAGTTGATATCTCAAAAGCTTCGGCTCATCTAATAATCAACATAGTCAAGGGGTTAAGACTTATTGATAGAGGAGACTTTGAAAGAAGACTAATCAAGGAATTGATAAAGTCTCCTGGAATCCGTGTAATGAAAGATTCATCTTTAATGTTTGATTCATCTGTGATAGACTTTATGTATTCAAGGCTCGAAAAAATCAAGGAGGAGGTCGCTTACCTAAATGAAGAGATCTTGATGAAGGGAGCTGAGGTAGTTGCCACAGATGGAACTCTGCGAAGGGCTATGGCTAGGTCTGCACATGAGACAATCGAGGTGATGTTGGATATATGTCGCAATTTAGTATCCGTGAAAGCCCTTGGAGCTGCTGAAGGATATCATGACTTCCCGCGCTTATTGCGCCAACACAACATAATGCCTCTTTCTCTAGCGGAAACTCTTGAAAAAACTGCAACACTGAGGATTACACTTGTTCAGGGATGCGCCGAGGTTGACCATCATAAGCTGTTCGATAAGGCCCATGAGATCGTCGAGCACATAGCCCCAGAATTCGAAGAATGGGTACTTGGACTCCTAAGGTAAAAACACGCGCAATTAGCCCGAAAAATCCAAAATTTGACAGTAAATAGCACTTTTAGACGAGTAGAACAAAGCAATCCACAAAATCGGTTAAGAAAGGTTTAAATAAAGCGCTCTGTTTCACCTTTCTAGCTTTTATAGAGGGGACAGATTGCGAAGATTGGGCCACGTGCTTCATATTAGCTCTTCCAGAAACCTGATTTTAAAGGCAGAGAGGCTTCCAAGAATCAATGACAAAGTTGTTGACGAAAACTTAAAACCAATAGGAAGAGTGTTTGACATTTTTGGACCCGTTTCTTCTCCATATGTTGCAGTCAAACCCAACGTAGAAGAAACCCAACGATTTGTAAACCGTGTTCTCTATGTATTCCCCTCTCCGAAAAGAAGATGGAAGAAGAAAAAATGAGTGAAGAAAGCGTTTCCACAACCCACCCAAAGGTTCAGCAATGTCCAGAATGCGGAAGCAACAGGCTCATGAGAGATTACGAATGCGCAGAAATCGTATGCATGAACTGCGGCTTCGTCATAGCAGCCAAACTTGCAGACAGAGGACCTGAATGGCGTGCATTCAACGACGAACAAAGAGCCAAACGAGCTAGAGTTGGCGCCCCATTAACCTACACCATCCACGACAAAGGACTCTCAACAATGATTGACTGGCACGACCGAGACATCTACGGAAAAAGACTCTCCCCAGGCCAAAAAGCCCAAATCTATCGACTGCGAAAGTGGCAACGTAGAATACGCGTTTCAGACGCAACCGAACGCAATCTCGCATTTGCCTTATCTGAAATTTCGAAAATAGCTAACGCATTAAATCTACCTAAGAACATTTTGGAAACAGCCTCCGTGATCTATCGGAAAGCTGTAAAGGAGAGACTCATACGGGGAAGATCTATTCAAGGCGTAACCGCAGCCGCCGTCTATGTAGCATGCCGACAATGCGGCTTGGCACGAACCCTTGAGGAGATTGCTCAAGCTTCCAACATCAGCAAGAAGGAAGTTGGTCGGAGCTATCGCTTCCTCATCAAGGAACTGGACTATTTCATTCCACCTCTGAAACCAAGCCAGTACATAACAAAGTTTTCCAACCAGTTAACGATGCAAGGCAAAGTAGAAGAAATAGCCCATAAAATTCTGACTAGAGCAAGAGAACTTAAGCTTACTTCTGGCCGAGGACCCACCGGCATAGCAGCAGCCGCCAGCTATATTGCTTCGGTGTTAACGGGTGAGCGAAAAACCCAACGCGAAATCGCAGAGATTGCGCAGGTAACAGAAGTAACGATTCGAAACCGCTACAAGGAACTAGTTGAACGCTTAATGTTTGAGGTCACCATCTAATCTTCCTCTTTTGTTTGAATCTCAAAAGCTATTGACAATACATCTGTCAAGGAAACAACGTCTTAGCCTATTCTCTTTGACAAGTTGCCTTCAACATGCGGTTAGGCATATATCATTTGCTTCGACCAGTATCTGAACATTGAGATCATCTTGAACAGACGTTTACGCTTTGAACCACTTGAAAATGAGGTATTGTGTTTTGGTGTTTTCGGGGTTTGGTACAGCTATTATGAATCTTTTTCTCACAGTCGTAGCAAGTCTACCAGCCTTTACGAGTTCTGTAGCTGTAACCTCATCTGTTGATTTCCTAACTGACACCATGTATGGAGCATGATCAATGCCTGGTCCATGCCTGTAAACAGCAAAGTCGCATCCATATTTGATGCCAGGAGTCACTATCAATCCTGTGTCTCGGAGGTCTTTGTATACCGAGTACCTTAAGTCGAATTCTTCGTAGAGCTTGCGGGCTCTTTGCCTAAGTTTCTTGAGGCTTACCTTCCCTTTTCTTGGTCCCTCATACACAGTTATAATCGCCTTTTCAATTAGATACAAGCCTTCCATAAGGTCAAGAATGAGAGGTACGTTGAATTCGGCTATCTTGGGTTTTGGAATGCCCATCGGCTTTCCGTAGTACCCCATCTTGAAAAGCTCTGAGCCGTCTTTGGGGTCCCAGACAACCAGAAAGTTTTCAATAAATTCTGTCTGGATTGTTTTGGACATCTTCTACAGCTCGTGGCTACATGGTGAAAGCTAGTATGCGCGCTGCGTCTGAAGCATCTTCAGCCTTATCCGCTGCATCTTCCATGAGTTGAAGCACGTCTCTTAGGAGCAACAAAACTGGTATTTCAAGGTGACTATTGAGAATTTTAACTTCAAGCTCGCGGTAGAGGTCGTCAACTGTCCGTTCGGCTGCCTCAACTTCTCTGGCTTTTTCTGACGTCTTGTTTGAACCATAACTCAGTGTCATGGCGGTTTCTCGCAGTTTATGAATGGTCTCGAAAACTCCTTCTGACAATTTCAGTAGACTTTTTCTGATATCTGAGGGCACCTTCCACCGTCTCTCCGTGAGTTCGAGCAGACGAAAAGCTATTCCTTCGCAGAAATCGGCGATTTCGTTCGTAATACTGGTGAACCGCAAAAAATCTTCTCGGCTCATCAAAATTGCTCCTATTTCAGCCAATTCCTGTACCACAGTGCGTCTGGCATTGTCTACTTCTTCCTCAGCCTTTCTGATTTCTGCATGCAACTGTTTAACTGCGCTATCTTCTCCGTTGGCAAAACTGTCGATTAGCTGATGCGTCTTGCGAGTAATCTCCACAACCTTGCGCAGATGCTCCTGACAAATTCTCAGCGCCTTTCGTTTAACTCGCTCTTCTGTCTCCACTGGAAAAACCACGACTCTCCGCCCTCAAAATTTCCATTCCGATTTCCAAGATAAAATAGAGTGAACCCTTATTAACCTTTAAGGAAAACTGGACTAGCCTAATACTTCAGGCGAGGCTCATTGATTGACGATCAGAGCTGTGCTGTTTGACCTTGGGAACACGCTTGTTTGTCAGAACCCCTACAAGACCTTTCAGAAGATACTTGGAAGCCACGGCATAATCAGGACAACGGAGGAGATAGAAGAAGCATTCACGAAGGCTGGAAGAGAATTTGACATGGAAAAGTATAGTGGTCTTTCAGCACACGAGTTTTACACGCAGCTGAACATAAACATCTTGAAGCATTTGGGAATCACAAATTCCAATGCGTTACAAGCGTTGGCAGAGGACATCGACATCCAGTGGTTTAAAGCTTCTAGAGTCCACGTTTACAGCGAAGCTAAGCAGACTTTGGCTAAACCCAAGAAGATGGGACTTAAACTTGGACTGATAACCGATGGATACAAAAGTGATTTAGAGAAGATACTGCCCAAAACTGGTCTCCTGAAATTTCTCGACATCTGTGTTTGCGGCGACACTGTAGGAAAACGGAAGCCAAATCCACAAGTTTTCAGGTTTGCGTTGAACAAGCTTGACATTCAAGCATCGGAGGCGATTTTTGTTGGAGATCGCATTGAAACAGACTACATTGGTGCAAGGGAAGTTGGGATGAGGCCCATTTTGATTCGAAGAGAAGATGGTAAACAAGAGGGTGCTGATATTACGTCCATAGCCAATCTTGAGGAAGTTTTCAAGTCGTTAGAGTCAATGGAAGGGAAAGACAAGAGCTCTTAGCTTTTGACCAGTTCTCCTAAATCCTCGAAGTTCATTTTGCTGCGAAAATATGTATGGAGCAGTTCGGGCAACAGCTCAATCTTGTTTCTAACCTGCTTCCAAGTATCCCGGTCACGAATGGTCACAGTGCCATCTTTCAGTGTCTGATAGTCAATAGTTACCCCAAGGGGCGTGCCAATCTCATCTGCACGAGCATATCGCCTGCCAATGGAGCCAGACTCGTCGTATTCAGCCAGAAAGCCTTCGTTGACTAGCAGTTTATGAACCAATTTTGCTTTTTCCGGCAACCCATCTTTTCGGACTAATGGATAGACGCCTATCTGAACAGGTGCTATGTCTCTTGGAAAACTTAGAACCGTTCGTTTTCCTTTGTTTTCAAGCCCATACTCCACGGCGATGTAAACTAGTCGATCTAAGCCAAAGCTAGGCTCAACCACATGAGGAATGAAACGTCTACCTTCCTTGAAAACGCGCATGTCGACTCCGCTGAATTTCATATGCTGCTTCAAGTCATAATCGGTACGATAGTTGTGTCCAGAAACCTCAACCCAACCCCAGCGTTCTACGTAGATTTCCTGATCAAAACCTTGCAAAGAATAGTGCGCTCTTTCCCAATCTAGTTTTTCAATGAAGCGTTGTTTCTCCTCAGGCACACCGAGTTCAGTTAAGAAACGTTTAGCTTGAACCATAAAGAAAGCTTGCCATTCAGTCTTTATGAACCTTTTAGCCAAAGCACGCTTCACAGTAACCTCAATTGGCTTTTTTTCGCCTTTCAATTTAGCTTCAGCGAGC
>JASFPO010000004.1:0-37889 GCA_050115935.1 Candidatus Bathyarchaeota archaeon
CATGTGTAAGTATTTTGCCTTGCGTGTCTTGACACTGAAATGAGATGCTTAGCATTTCGGTGTTTCCTACTTCTCTTGTAGTTCTGTGTTGAAGCTTTTTCAGCTGTGTGCGCCTGCAATAAGGCTATCTGATGGACGCTGTTACTCTTCTGTTGAATTTTGTCTTCGCAAGCGTAGTCTAATTGTCAAGATCTTTTCTGTTGCGAAGATTCTTGCAGCCACATAGAGAATGACTAAGGTAAATATGGTTACATAGACTATGCCCCAGATCGCGGTGAAGTAATCTCCTGTGAGCATCGCTCGAGCCGCCAACATTGGATGAGTGAAGGGTATTGCCAGCAAAATAATTCTCAAGGCAAACGGCAACGTGTTTATGTCTGCAAACATTAGAACCAACATTGGAATGAATAACGGCAGATATGCAAAGCCAAGCAAAGACTGGGCACCTCGCACGTCTTCTGCGAAAACTGAAACGACAACTGCTAATGCCAAGGCTGAAAGCAACGAGACGAAAAGCGATACTCCAAGAATTGCGTAGCCAAGCAATCCAGGAGCAAGCCCGATAGTAGCAAGATCAACCGCTGTCTGAGTGGGCGTTCCAAATGCAAAAGAACCCACGTAATAGCTTACTCCTACAATTGTGGTTATTGCACCCAACACTGCCACAAAGACCGAGCCTGTCAACTTGCCAATTAGCATTGTAAAACGACTGATAGGTAGACTAAGCAATGTTTCCAACGTTTTCTCCTCTTTCTCTGAAGCAACAGAGGTTGCTGCTAATTGCATCGCTAGAATGATTAGCATCATTATGGCTAGGGGGAAGCCGAAAAACTGCGACATAGCCACAGCGAAAAGAGTGTCCGGGTTTATGTCGACAGGTTCTCCCCTAACAATGGATTTTGCAGAGATTTCAATCGGATTTAGAACAATCTCTGGCTCTAGATCTGCTTCTGCTAGGCTTTGGTCTATCAGACTTCGCTCGAAGTACTGCAAAAGACTGTTTACTGCTGAGAAGACACCACTCTCAGCAATGCCGCCACCTCTGAAAACCCCGTAAACCCTTAGCTCTGCTCTCACATCATTTGTGAGGTTTTCGCTGAAGCCTTCAGGTATGATTACAACTGCTGTGACATCTGAATCTTGGACATCGCTTGAAACTTCCTCAATACTTGAGGCGTTAAGTATCTCCACTTTCAGATTTTCATAGGATCTCATGATGTCTGTTAGGTTTTGGGCAAAAACGTCATTGTCAAGATCTATGACTGCAATTGCTATGTTTTTCATGCTTTCCATCGCGGCTTCCTGAGACGTTCTTATCATTAAACCCATCAACGGAAACATCAGCAAAGGAACAAGAACTATGCCCAAAAGTATCCTCGGATCTCGAACAAGCTCCTTCACTTCCTTCTTCACAATGTTTCTTAATCCGCTAAGCAAGATGCACCACCTTCGCAAAAGCCTCTTCAAGATTTGCCGCCTTATACTTGTCTTTGAGCTCTGCTGATGTGCCCTCGGCCAAGATCTTGCCTTTGTTCATAAGGGCGACACGGTCGCAGAGATGTTCAACTTCAAGCATGTTATGACTTGAAAGCAAAACTGTGACTCCATGCTCTCGCACGTACTGCTTGATTATTCCTCTCACGTGGTAGGCGTGAAGAACATCTAAGCCGCTGGTCGGCTCATCGAGCACTGCGAGCTTAGGCTTGTTCATGAGGGCTCTTGCCACAAGAAGACGTCGTTTCATGCCCTTGCTGTATGTTTTCACTCTATCTTTGAGTCGCTTACCTAAGCCAGAAATTTCAGCAGCGTTGGCAACTACAGTCTTCAACTCTGCTTTGCTGGTGCTGTTAAACCTTGCCATGAACTCCAAGTACTCAAAACCCGACAAGTTCTTGTAGGCTCCAGCCTCCTCTGGAAGATAGCTTATGATTCTCCGAACATCAGAAGCCTCATGCACAACATCTCGGTCAAACACTTCTACAGAGCCCGAGGTCGGTATCAACAGTGTAGAAACAATTCTAAGCGCTGTTGTCTTGCCAGCACCATTAGGACCAATCAATCCGTAGATTTCGTTTCTTTTCACATCGAAACTTAAACCATCGAGAGCTCTTACATTACCGAAAACTTTCACAATGCCCTTTGCCTTGATGGCAAAACTCATGTGAACCACATCAACAAGCAATTGTCTTCCTTAAACGCATATCCATTTAAACGTTTTGAAAACATTAAGCAGAGAATTCAATGCTGACATGTTATTCAATATATGAATTGCGTGCGCACGTTATTGCTGCGTCTTTCATCCTAAGAACTCTCAGACTGACGACGAATAGTAAAGACTGAGAAAGAAAGAAAAAGGGAAGTGAGATTCTAATATCTCACCTGAATGTCGAAAGATTCAGTTCCGCTCGCAATTGTAGCATTGACTTCGAATGTCATTCGCAGGTAGTCGCTTTGGCCCAAAGCACTTGCGTGGAAATCAGCAGAATCTGTCAAGTCCAACGTGGCATTGAATGTCCACGTCCCTGGTACTGTGGCGTTTTCGAAGACATGCATTTTTGCTTCTTGGAAGTTGCTCGATGAGACAGCCGTCGGTATTGTAATATTGTAGTTGAGTGCGCCACCGGTTCCATTATTCTTCAGGAAGAGGCATTCTGTGAAGTTTATCGGTGTTCCTTGTTCCACATCCAAGTCAACAGTAGCGGTGCTGCCAGCTATCGAGGCGTCGCCAGGAGCATCGGAGCCAAGTATCCACACCATTTGCGCACTGCCAACTGTGATGCTTCCGTCAATGTACATGTACCTATAGATTTCTGCGCTTGCTGTTGCAATTAAGAGAGATGATGCTAACAATGCCAAGAGCTTAAGTGACTTTCTACGGTTTATTTTCTTCAAGTCCATTCTCTGTTTCACCTCCTTCGTCTTTTCTTCAGAGCTTCAGACACTAGTCTGAGAAACACATAGATGCTGGCCCCCAACACCATAAACACAGCAACCCCCAACGCCATGGCACTGAAAACAAATGTGGAGCCACGCCAAGCCGGCACGAGAAAAGCATAGACGCAGACCCCGGCAAGAACAGCTACAATTATTGCTGTCAGATCCCTCCATTTTGGCTTGAAGAACGCGTGTAAGCTCACCGCTAGGACCAATGTGTCAAAGATAAGCACTGCAAAAAAGACGCTTTCTAATGGAATTGCTGAGAAATCGACAAAGGGTTGAGTTGTGGTGCTTGCATAATTGTAGATGAAAAAGATTGAAGCAAGAACAGCAGGAACCGTAGCTGAACCTAGAAAGATCTTCGAAATCAACTGCCGCTTCTTGAGAAATGCCAGATAAACATTGAGTGCAATCACATTGGATATCGCAACCATGAAATAGACGAAGCAATACCAGAAACGTGTGTTTTCCCCGAACGTTGATATGAACTCCTTGCTAACCAGTAGTTGACCAAAACCTGTGAGCCCGGCCAATTGATACAAGTAGGGAATCATTGAAGGGAAGTATTTGTCCAAGAGGCATGATAGTAGACTGAGTGCTAGAAAGACGTTCAAGCCTAGCAATGCAAATAGCTCTGGTTGTACTTGTGGGGGCACTGTCCTAACCAGCTGATTGCTTTCTAGCTCTACGGAAATCTTATTTAACTCATATGAAGTCTGAATCTGAATCCGAATAGAACAGGGCAGAAGCTATCTTTGAGAAATCTGCCATTTTAGAGCATTCTAGTAGAATCTTTATCTATAAAGAAGTTCTAGTATTCCAAACTAGAGATAAATCTTATATCCAGAGACATTCGACATAGAAAAAAGTCGATTGGTTGTGAGAGCTTGGCTAAGGGGAACCAGAAGAAAGAGGAAATGGTCTTCACGGCTTACGTTCGCATCGAAGGAAGGATAACCATTCCTATGGAAATCAGAGACATTTTGAATATTAAACGAGGCGATCCAGTTGAATGCCGGATCAAGAAAGTCAGGTGAGAAGCAGATGACAGGATGGACCAGTGTTCCTCTCTCACATGTTGAATTGATTAGATTGCGAGCTAAGGCTCATCGTCGTGGTGTTTGGTATAAGGCTCTGAGCAGGATTGAGCAGGCATTAATGAATCTGGCCATAAGAGTTGTGGAAAAGGTGCGCAGCCGAGTTCTAGCGAGGTCTTTGACCAGTGTTGTAGAGAAGCTGTTGCATTCCATGGAAAGTCAGGTTGCGTATCTAATCAGATCTGTTGGATGCCCGTTGGCAGAGAGATTGAGTGCAATTGCCCAAAAATGGGGAAACAATTCCGCTAAGTATTGGGTTCAAGATCGGGGGTTTCTTCAGTACCTGGCTGTGACACAGAAAAACTTGTCTTCACTATTCAGAATCTAGAATAAATCTTATGAGCAACTCAAGGAAACTCCGTGCTCTAAGGAGCATACTAGCCTGAACATACTTTACATAGCAGTAATCCTAGTACTCTCTATCCTCTATATCTGGAGCATCTACAACATACCTATTCTAGCTGCTGGGGTAAGAGATCTTCTAAGAAGAAACAAAGAAACCAAGAAATATTCACACTCAAACAGGAAGAAGCAACCTGTCTTTTCCATCCTGGTTCCTGCAAAAGATGAGGAAAAAGTAGTAGGTAGACTCTTAGATGCTACGCTAAAGCTCAACTATCCGTCGCAAAGAAAAGAAATCATTGTCGTTGAAGATGGGTCAACAGATAAAACTGTAGAAATATGTGAAAACTACTCCAGGCGATATGCAGACCAAATAAAGCTAATTCGACAAGATGAGTCAAATGGTAAGCCTTCAGCTCTAAACTATGCTCTCAAACACGCAAGTGGAGAAATCGTGGCCGTGTTTGATGCCGATAATGTTCTAGAGCGAGATATGTTGCTGAGAGTAGCTAAACACTTTGAAGACAAATCTCTATCAGCTCTCCAAGGCAGAGCATGTTCCATCAACACCCATGAGAACATGCTGACAAAATTCATATCCTACGAAGAAGCCGTACGTTATGAAACATACATAAGAGGCAAAGATGTCCTAAAACTGTTTGTGCCTTTGACCGGCAGCTGCTACTTCATCCGACGAAATGTCCTCGAAGATGTCGGCGGTTGGGATGACCAAGCATTATCAGAAGATATGGAGATGGCTGCCAAGCTCACAAAGAGGGATCATAACATAAAATATGCCCCAGATGTGCAGTCATGGCAGGAAAACCCTACAAGTTTTGCTCAACTGTTCAAACAGAGAACTAGATGGTTCAGAGGATCGATGGAAGTTTCTTTGAAATATGGAAGCCTTCTTCGAACCTTAAATAGGAAGAGTTTCGATGCCGAAATGACCTTGACAGCACCCTTTATGTTTCTTCCATGTGTGCTGGGGTACTTCTTGGGATTGTTTTCTTTAGTTCTTCCCTTTTCACCTAATCCCGTTTTGACACTTATGTCTCAAGGTCTTGCATTTGTTAACACGATAACTTTGCTTCTGATAGGCATCGCTCTGATCTATCTGACGAAGCCTAGAAAAACAAGGAATTTGCTATGGTTGCCATTTGTCTATGGTTATTGGATGGCTCAGATCTTCATTGCTCTTTATGCATTCGCTCTGATTGTGTTGAAAAGGCCGCAAAACTGGATGAAAACCGAGAAAACTGGTACAGTCACTTCTGAGGATCATGTTCTTCCAATACATGATTAAGTATAGAACCCTTCCTGTCCTAGCTTTTCTCATACCCTTAGCTGTACGGGCTATTCCCGAAATTCTAATAGGACCTTACGTAATTGGATTTGACACGCTCGGCTATTATGTTCCGAATGTTTTGACATGGCTGAGATACGGTGTAGATTACTGGCATCTTATTGCCGTGGCCCCGCTCTTTTATACAATACTCCTTGGGGTTACTTCACTTGGAATTCCAATTGTGATAACCCTTAAAGTTATGCCTCCCCTATTTCATGGCCTTCTAGGTCTTACCGTCTTTTTCTACGCTAGAAAAGCGTTGTCTTGGTCACCAAAGAAAAGTTTGCTCATGGCCCTTGTTGGAACTCTGTACTTTGTGGCGTTAAGAATCTCCTGGGACATGCTCAGGAACGAGCTTGGCTTGATATTTCTGTTCATAGTTCTTGCTTTTCTCCAAGGAAACGTGAGCCATCGGAAACATAGCGTGTTTCTTTCACTAGCAATGTTATCAGTTGTCTTAGCTCATCCACTCGTAGCTATTGTTATGTTTGCAATAGTTGCAGCTACAATCATACACCTGCTCCTTGACCGCAAAACTTCTGAGATGCGAAGACTTATCATGACTTGCATTCCAGCGTTATTCTTACTCGTGGTCGTGATCAGTGCAAATTATACAATTTCCCCGAGTTTCTCGGTTGTCAGTGGTTTTCCTGTGAAGGAGTCTGAGGGCTGGTCAGCACTTTTTGGACATGCATCATACTTCGACATGATGGCAAACACCTTGGGTTTCATGGTTTTCTGTTACTTGCCCCTACTCCCTTTGGTGTTACTGAGTGTCAAGCTTTTGAGGGATAACCTCCAGATGAAAGCCTGGAGTTTCTGGATTTTCATCGCGATCTCATCTGCGCTTGTTAGCCCAAGTGTCTTTGTTCCAGGATTGCATCGCTGGACACTAATGCTCATATATCCTTTCGCTTTCTACGCAACAGATGCGCTTTCTCACTTCAAACCGAATCTGTACCGATTAATCGCTTGTGTGTTGTTAGTCACGCTAACTGCAGGCTTCATAATGTTGCCGAATGAAGCTCCATTTCCGTATTACACCTTCTTTCCATATCATATGCCAACATCGATGTTGCAGAACACTGTTTCGTCAAGCGATTGTCAAGACACAGTTAATGTACTGCAATGGTTAGGAAGCAACATGCATGACAACACACGTTTGCTTGCTCATGATATCTTTTACGGATGGGCGCTGCTAACTCTCGGTGATAGTAGGATAATTCCCATCGGCTATGGTAACCCTGAGAAGATGGCAGAAGAAATGGTTCAGAATGGTTCCTTTGACCAATTGTACCTAATCTGGTGGACTGAAGGAAATGGGTGGCACGGACAACCTACGGTATCCTCTTCCTTCGAGGAGATCTATGAAAGCGGCAAAATCGCGGTCTTCACCTATAAGCCAATCGTTCATCATAGCGATTCCGATTCTGAAGATTTGAGAAGCATTAAATCTTGAACGACCCTCTACGGGCAATGTATTTGATAATACCGAAAGGTGGTATCTATTCGCAAATGCCCGGAGCTAAGCTCTCGTTTGTTATGCCCGCTTATAACGAAGCAGATTACATAGAGGGTGCTCTTGATACACTTGATCGTATCTGGAAGGAAACCGGGCTTCCATACGAGATTGTTGTGGTAGACGACGGTAGTATTGACAGCACCGGATTGAAAGCATGCAACTATGCTAGCAACAATGGACATGTAAAGGTTGTTAGCTACCGAGAAAATATGGGGAAAGGGCACGCTGTAAAGACAGGTTTTACGAAAGCTGTCGGTGACGCTATAGTCTTTGTGGATAGCGACTTGGAGATAGACTTGGAAAAGGTTGCATGTTACGTTCGTGCTTTACAGCATGGAGACATAGTCATAGCTTCAAAACGGCATCCAGAATCAATTGTGGAGATGCCGTTAATACGCAGAATTCTTGGCTACAGCTTCAATCTACTAGTTAGGTTGCTTACTGGGGTAGAGCTGAAGGATACTCAAACCGGGCTTAAGGCAGTTAAAAGAAGAGCATTTGAAAACGTCTTTTCAAGATTAGCTGTTAAGCGATATGCTTTTGATGTTGAGTTGCTAGTCGTAGCAAAACTCTATGGCTTGAAAGTTGTAGAGTTGCCAATAAACATTAAGATGAGAGGCTTGTTCAGTCTCAAGGACGTGTGGAGAATGCTTATCGACTTGCTGGGAATTAGCTACAGATTGAGAATCTCAAAACATTACTGTTCAGAATAGTTCGGGACAAGTGAATGTCTTCTCATGGAAACTATTAGGATACTCATAATGAATTGGCGTGACATAAAAAACCCAACTGCCGGAGGCGCAGAGCTCTTTACACAGGAAGTCGCAAAAAGACTGGTAGAAAGGGAATATGAAGTCACCATTTTTTCTTCCATGTTCGATGGATGCCAAAGAAAAGAAATCATCGAGAATGTCGAGATCGTCAGGAGCGGTAGGAAATATTCTGTTTACAACAAAGCGAAGAACTTCTATTTGAAGCACGAAAACGAGTATGATTTAGTCATAGATGAAATCAACACAAGGCCTTTCTTGACAACAAAATATGTAAAGAATAAGCCGATAATTGCTTTGATTCATCAATTAGCCAGAGAATACTGGTTTTATGAAACCCCCTTCCCCATTTCCTACGTGGGATACTATTTTCTTGAAAAGAATTGGCTCTCCAAATATGTAGACACCACTACAATAACAGTTTCAGAATCTACAAGAAGAGACTTAGTGAAACTTGGATTTACCAAGGTTCATGTGGTTACTCAAGGGTTGAGCGTTAAACCCCTCAAGAAGATCCCCAAAAAAGCTGAAAAACCCACAATACTGTTTGTTGGTAGACTCAAGAAAGCAAAGTTTCCTGATCACGCCATCAAAGCCTTTAGGATTATAAAGCAAAAAATACCAGATGCTCAGCTTTGGATTGTTGGCGATGGATATCTAAGGAAGAAACTTGAAAGAAATAGTTGCGAAGAGATTACATTTTTTGGCAAAGTCTCGGATGATTTGAAATTTGAGCTCATGAGAAAGGCGCATCTTCTCGTTGTTCCAAGCGTCAGAGAAGGATGGGGACTTGTCGTGACTGAGGCGAATGCCTTTGGTACTCCTGCTGTTGCTTATGACGTTCCTGGATTAAAGGATGCAGTTAAGAACATGGAGACTGGAATATTAGTTCCTTTCAGCGATACTGGCGAGCTTGCAGAATCAATTATGAAATTATTGGCTGATGAAAAATTGCGATTAAACATTCAAGCGAATGCTCTGCAGTGGTCAAAGCATTTTTGTTGGGACAAAACAGCACAAGAAGTCGATAATATCATCAGATCAGCGATGTCGATGAACTAACAATCCAGCTAGAAATAACATTGATCGTTCCTTGCATCAGGGGATAAGGGCTAAAACAGTATGAACGTGCTCATAACTGGCGTTGCTGGACTTTATGGAGTGCATTTGGCAAACTTGCTTTTGAAAAGAGAGGATGTCGCTCAAGTTATTGGGGCCGATGATTTCTCGAGGGAGTTTCTTGTAGATCCCTTGACTCTTATCAATTGCTCTGGGGAATCTGAGAATGGCAAATTCAGATTTCTCAAAATGGATTTCAGGGATTTAAGTCCAAAACTACTTGATGAGCTGGAAGTGGATGTTGTTGTTCATCTCGCCGCATTTGTATCGATTGATGAATCAATGGACAACCCTGTGCGTTATTTTGAGGTGAATGAAATAGGCACTTTCAAACTTTGTCAATCTCTCTTTAAAACTAAACGACGACCCTATCTGATATATGCTTCGTCACCTGAGGTTTATGGCAATCCTATTTACACACCTATGGACGTTGATCATCCCCTCTATCCGCGAAGCATTTATGCCGTAACAAAACTGGCTGCAGAGAAACATTGTCACGCTCTTTTTCAGTGGTATGGTTATCCTGTTGCAATCATTAGGAACTTCAATACGTACGGTGAGAATCAAAACAATGGGAGATACGCAGCGGTGATTCCAGCATTCATCAGCAGAGCCTTGAAAGGCGAAGACCTAATATTGCACTGGGGTGGGAAGCAAAGTCGAGACTTCACTTATGTCAAGGATGCCGTAAGAGCCTATAGCCTTCTGATAAGCAAGAGAAAGCAATTCAAAGGATCGATATTCAATATAGGTACAGGAAAACAAACCTACATTCTTGAACTTGCTGAGAAAATAGTGAAGTTGGCGAATTCTCCATCAAAGATAATCTCGAAGAGTGGCAGGTTTGCCGACCTAGAGAAACTAGAGGCTGACATCACAAGAACAACCGAGAAACTCGGATGGAAACCTAAATGCACGTTGGAAGAAGGTCTAGAAAGAACAATAAACTGGTATAGGCGCCTCGTGAAATGAGATTACTAGTGACTGGAGGAGCAGGCTTCATCGGAAGATGGGTTGTCAAAAGACTACTAGAAATCGGGAACTGCGAAATCTTTGTTCTAGACAATCTGTCAAATGGAGAAGAAGAAAATCTGAAAGAATTCGAAGGCGAAGCCAGACTGGGTGAAATTTTGGTGGGTGATATACGGGATAAGAATCTTCTATCTAGCCTATTCCGAAACAACTTCGACCTCTGTATACATTTAGCTGCACAAGTAAACGTTCAAAAAAGCATAGATGACCCACCCGAGACTTTCGATGTGAACGTACTAGGAACTGCAAATCTTCTGGAAGAATCACGCAAGAATAGAGTGAAATTTGTTTTGGTCAGTACGTGCATGGTATATGATGAATGCAAAGACACAGAATCAATGGATGAAACTTATCCTGTCTTACCCAAATCTCCCTATGCAGCATCTAAACTTGCCGCAGAAAACTTTGCCCAAGCTTACCACCAAACGTACAAATTACCTACAGTGATTTTAAGACCATTCAATGTATTTGGGCCTCTTCAGAAAAGCTCTTCTGAGGGTGGAGTAATTTCTATATTCCTAAGGAACAAGCTTACGGGCAAAAAACTACACGTCTTCGGTGATGGAAAGCAAAGTCGAGACTTTTTATATGTTGAAGATTGTGCTGACTTCATTGTGAAAGCGTCTTTATCCACTGATGCAGTGGGAGAAACCATTAATGTTGGATCCGGAATTGAAGTGTCAATAAATGAATTGGCATGCAAAATCGCTCAAGACAATAAAAAGGTCGTTCATGTAGAACATCCCCATCCACAGAGCGAAATCAATCGAATGTTGTGCAACTGCGAAAAGGCAAAGAAACTTTTGAATTGGAGAGACAAAACAGGGTTGAAAGAGGGGTTAATCAGAACTGAACAATGGTTTAAAGAAAAGCTAGGGGCTTAGAGAATTGCGCATAGGGATAACTGGTTCTCACGGTTTCATCGGTTCTAACCTAAGCAACGATCTCCTTCAAAGCGGTCTGCAAAGAGATGCTGTTGAAGGATTTGATCGAGGAAAATTCGATTTATTCGACATTAGCTCCTTGAAAGCTTTTGTTGAGGACAAAGATGTCATAGTACATCTCGCAGGAGCTAATAGAACTTGCGCCAATGATTTGGTCAGAGTGAACACTCAAGGCACCTTGAATCTCTTGGAAGCTATTCGAAAGTATAACGTCGCAAATCATATCCGGTTCATTTTCGCATCATCTTTACAAGTCTACGGATTCTGTTCATCATTGAAATTCTTAAAAGAGTCACATCCTACTAAGGCCAAGACGATGTATGGGCTATCAAAGAAGTTCGCTGAAGACATTGTTGAGAAATACAAGGATGAATATGGCTTGAGAGCCTTGACCCTGCGAATAGCAAGCGTATATGGTCAGAGGTGCAAGCCCTTTTACAATTCTGTTATTTCTACATTCATTTACCAAGCTCTGAAAGATCTTCCCATCACAATATACGGCGCTGGAAGATCCTCTCGAGATTTCATTTATGTTAAGGATCTAACGAATATTATTCTCGAAGCCATGAGACTCAAGATCAAAACCGCTACTGTTAACATCTGCACAGGGATTCCTGTGAATGTAGGCGATCTGGCAAAGAAAATTGCTGAAATAATCGGGAAAAAGCTTTCTATAACTCGAAATGAAGAAATGCAAGACAATTTCTTGGTAGGCGATCCTTCCTTATGCCGAAGACTGTTTGACTTCGCAAGGCCTACTGTTTTGGAAGATGGACTAAAGCAGACTATACAGTGGTTCAGAGACAATTCCAACGTTAGTAACGTGTCGAAGCCGATCTAAAGGACTATCTGCTCAAAATGCAAGACTTGGGTTTGCATTGAAAATACTTGTAATAATGATTTCAACTGTACTGGACAAACACGTCAAAGCTAAACCTGAGTTCACAGCAGGGGGAGAAAAGAGGCTAGTTGAGATTCTCCGCCACATGATCCGTCTTGGTCATGACGTAACCGTTCTGACCACCAAAGATTCTGGCCTCGCGCTTAAGGAGGAAAAGCTTGGGGTCAAGACTGTCATTCTAGGATCTTTTGCGGGCAAGTTCGAAATGGGCAACATCGGCGTCATTTTGGATTATTTATATAGGTTACTGTGCGTATTCCGTGAAAGAAAGAGGTTGAAGGATGACTTCGACGCAATAGTCACTGCAACGGCTTTGTTACCCGATGCTTTGGCGTGTTTATTGTTCCTGGCGAGATATCGAAAGGTGAAATGTGTTATCCATCTACACCACATCTTTGGCTTTACCTATCCAGACACCAAAGCAGGTTTTCTCAAAAAGACACGCGTTTTTCTATTCTCTAGCTTATCAGTACTCCAACAACTATTGGTCATTGAAATCATCAAGAGATACAAGATCGTCGTTTTTGCCCTTCCAACAACGGCCATGATGCTTTCGAAAACGCTCAACGGCAAATTCATTAGAAGAGTGGAAAATGGCGTAAACCTCAAACTGGCTGGAGAAACTCGACCTGTTAGCAATTTTGAGGGAATTTATATTGGCAGGCTTTCAGCTAAGAAAGGCGCTTACGACCTCATCGACATCTGGCGTCATATTTGTGATAAGTATGAACATGCGAAGCTTGCAATCGTGGGCTCAATTGAAGACCCATTAGTCTTGAAAGAAATAAAGGCACATGGTCTGGAGTTGAACATATCCTTTCATGGGGTTGTCAGTGAAACGAAGAAGTTCGAGCTTCTGAAATCGTCGAAGGTTTTCTTGTTTCCAAGCCACGAAGAGGGTTGGGGGATCGCTGTATCAGAAGCCCTCGCCTGTGAAATTCCAGTAGTTGCTTATGATTTGCCTGCCTACTCTTACGCTGGGAATTCTATTATGAAAGTGAGAAAAGGGAATACCGCAGCGTTCGCCAGCAAAGTAATTCAGCTTTTGTCGGATGAAAAAGCAAGGAAAGATCTTTCAGCTGGAACACACAAAAATGTGAAAGACTGGAGCGAAGTTGCAAGGGACGAAATAGCTATGATGACCGAAGAACTTGTTGTCGGGTAGACGAATATATGGTATCACTAAGAAAGCTAATTCCATTTAGAATAAGACTTCAGGTAGAGATAGAAGTTTTCAAAACGTTAGCAAAAGGATCTAGGATTGTTGAATATCCATTCATTATTGGCAATGCGAATATTGCAGAACCTTCCAAGACATTGGTTTTCGGTTGTTTCAATGATTTTGCAGCGATTCAACTTGCCAGCATAGGATTTGAGGTCTTCGGTTTTGATTTACAGGATAATGTATTCAGGCATCCGAATTTCAAGTTCATCAAAGGAGACTTTCTTCTAACATCGAAAAGATTTCCTGATGGTTTCTTTGACTTGGCGTTCGCTCTCAGCAGCATCGAACACGCGGTTATCGATACGCATAGCAGACAGATCATAGAAAAGGGGGACGAGAAGACGGTAGCGGAGATTCATCGGCTTCTCAAATCAGGGGGGCGTTTTCTACTCACAGTTCCTTTCGGGCAGGCGGGATTATATCCACGCAAGAAGCCTACATACAAAAAGTATGACCGTGGCTCTTTGAGGCAACTCCTCAAAGATTTCGATGTGTACTATTCAAGATATTTTGGTTGCGCAACGGATGGAATATGGTTGCCCTCCGCTCCAGAGACATTGGAAAACGAGCATCCATCAGATATCCCTAGGAGTGTCGCATGCATTTGCGCGCGAAAGTAAAACAATCTCTGCACAAAAACTACCTGTACGTTTACGTCTCGATCACACTGATCAACCTCCTTTTTCTGCTTCCTGCTTTATTAGTAGATAAGACTGTCTTCGTGCCGGACGCGGGAGATCAGTTGACAGGCTACTATCCTACTGATGTCGGAAGCAATGTTTTTTCATCATGGGGGGTGTATAACTTCGGCGTCCCAACACAACACGGTTCTGGGAAATTGCTGTGGTATACCCTTCAACTTGTCACAGGCAGTGCGTGGTTAACCCAAATTCTCATATACTTCGGTGCATCTTGGATTGCCTCTTTGGCGTTCGCTCTTTTCTTCATCGAGTCAGGCTTATCCAGAAGAGACTTGCTATTGATCTTTTGTGCGATTCCTTATAGCTACAATTGGGTTACCTTTCATACTCTGCAGATGCATGTGTTATGGATTAACGCTGCCGCTCCGCTTGTACTGCTTTTTGGAGCTAGGATTTTCTTCGGCAAAGGGCGTATGTCACTGAATATAATCGGATTAGCGGCATCTTTAACTCTATGTTCATTATTCATGAATTTGCCAGGTCTTGGCTTTGGTGTATTCTTTCTTTTACCTCCAGCAATTGTAAGGCTCATTACATTGAAAAAAACGAAGAGAGACATTAGCAAGTTCTTGGTTGCCATTGGCTGCTTAATCATCACCGGGCTGTTACTGATTGTGATCAGCCTCCCCTTTTTCCACTACGGCTTGACCCTTTGGCTTCGTCAAGGCTTTTTAGGTTATGTGGCAACCAGTTCAGGTGGTTCTTTAACATCAACTGATCCACTAACACGGCTTTTCTACATGCCAACTATAATGCCTACACCGGTATCTCCTTTTCTAACATTGACAACGGCAATGCTTGATAGTCCATTTTGGGCACTTGGGATAATTGCCCCAGCCTTAGCAATTATTGCCCTGTTTGATAGGCGTCCTTGGCAAAGGAGATTTTCCACTTCCTTGTTTGCTTTATTGTTGATTCTTGCGCTTCTGGTAAACTTGGTTCTAAACAAACTCAAAATCGTCAACTCATTGTACGCTCTGTTTCCATTTTTGTTCGTGCTCATAGAGGCACAGAACTTCCTTATTCTTATGGCACCCTTATCTGCCCTGCTAGCAATGCTTGGATTAGAGACATTATCGTCACTACTGATGAGACGATTGCAACGGAGTAAGATAAGGGATTTCGGGAAGTTTCTTGTGTGTCCTGGTGTCGGTCTAATCCTTGCAAGCGTGCTTTTGCTATCTTCTCTGTCCGCCTACAACTTTGTGCCTTTGCATTTCGATTCTGTTTACAACATCGGACTATATTATGGTGGCTTGGGGCGTCCAGTTCGGTCGCAAGCCCCCGAGTATTTCATTCACGTCATGTCAACGATAAATTCCATCCGAGGGACAGAAGGACCTTTTCCAGTGCTCTGGCTTCCTGATCCAGTATGGTATACTCAATTATTCTCATCTCAAGGGACTCCAGGAACTCTCAACTTACATACACTTTATGAACCAATCCTTCATTCAAAACTTCTGGACGCTTTTTCCCTTTTCATCGATTCATCCAAGCGGGCTAATGCAACCAGTTTTGGGGCAGCAATAGCGCCTTTTGGCTACAAATACATAGTGGTGGTCAAAGACATAGAAATGCTAGGCGACCCGCATTATGTTGAAGTCGACGGCAATCCAATTCAACCGCGTGGAAGCCCAGTGATCTATGAAGGTTTCCTTAACAGACAACAAGATTTGATTTTGCTTGAATCGGAGAATGAATATTCAATCTATGAAAACATCGCTATTCCGCCGGACAACTATGGTGTCTTTTGGCTTGAGGATGGTTCCTTAACTAGTAGCTACCTAAATGAGACAGACTTGACTCCGAAATCCCTCCTAGGAAAAGTTAACATAGAGTCTATGTCGCCAACTTACTCTCCAGCTAGATACTTATTAGAAGTCAACTGCTCTGGCCCCTCTTGGTTGATTTTTAATCAGCGATATCATGAGCAGTGGTCTGCCAAGATTGATGATTCCTACTTACAACATACAATCGCTCAAGGATGGTCAAACGCGTTCTACATACCCGAAGGCGGTTTTCATCATGTACATATGTCTTTTAGTCAACAAGACGTTTACGATATGACCTGGAATGTCGCTCTCCTTGCGGGAGGAATCACTCTAACAATCTCAATATTCGAGGTTTTTAGGTCTAAGTTTCTCTTGATTATTCAGAGAATAAGAAGGAGATTGAAGATACTCCTTGAATAGATTGCATCGGCTACTGTTTCTGACATCTTTGCTTATTGTGTTACTTGTACCCGCATTCAATGTTCTGTTGTCTAGCTTTCGTCAGCCTGGAATATACACGCTTGAGCTTGACGGAATTAGCGGATACGCCCAGGTTAGATCTGATAATTTGCTCTGTTCAACAATCACACTCGCATTCTGGGTATATGAATCCAATCCTTGGCCTACAGGTGACTTCATCATAGGTGCGTTTTCAGACTACAAACAATATGAAAATATGTCCGGCTACGCTATGATCTTGATGCAAAACGGTGGAGTGAGGTGGGCTGTTGGTGATGGGACGATTGAGTATGGATATCCGATAACCTCTGGGAGTGATATCGTACGTCGAGGAGAATGGACTCTTATCGTAGGGGAATATGATTCAAAGACGCATGTGTCTCTCTTGTATATCAATGGTTCGGCGTTAATAGGCGGTCGAAGAGAGTGCAACCTATCCTTTGACAATTCGAGTTTCTTAATTGGCCATTCAGACGGGTTTCCAAATTATCCTGTGCAAGTATACAACATCCAAGTATACAACCGTCGACTCTCAGTGATTGAACTCGACAACCTATTTGAGCAAGGTGTAGATGGGAAACCGCTTGACGACTCGCTTGTTGGCTGGTGGCTAGGTTCTAATCAACAGCCGGCTAACGTGCTTGATGACTTGAGTGGTCATGGAAGTGATGCTGAGATCAAAGGAGAAGTTCAGTGGATTGAAAACATCCCACATCCCTTGATATTGGAAGCCTCCGAATACATATCATGGTTTTACGAAACTTGGTCTCTTGTAGGATTCTTCTTCTGCAATGGGCTAGCATGGCTTTCTCTGGGACGAAAGTCTGAAAACTGGCTCTTTCTCTCCGCGAGTTTGTTCTTGTTCTCGGCTGCTTTTTCCCATGTAGTTTTTCTTGAACCTCTTTCGCTCGTTCTCACTTTCTTAAACGTTCTCTTAGGCGGGCTAGTAATTTCTTTGGGAGGAAGATCCAAAGTCAAGAGAGCTAGCAGATTTACGTTCGTCTGTTTGATAGCAAAAGATGCCCCTTCTCGATTCTTTGGATTCGTAGCGTTTTCACTATTTATGGTGTCCAGCTATATTGTCGCACTGAACGGTAGCTTGCCGTCTCCTTTCATAACTTCGATGTATGGAGCATTGATTGCATTAACTGTCAGTGTACTTGTCTCAACGATTAAGGAACGTTCCGCGTAGAAATGTCCAACTCGACTGTTTCAGCTGCAATCATCAACTTCAATGGCAAGCACTTTCTCAGTGGATGCCTTACTTCTTTGATGAATCAAACGTATCCACTTGCGGAAGTGATCATGATAGATAATGGCTCAAGCGATGGGTCAGTTGAGTTTGTCGAACAAAAATTCCCGTCTGTAAGAATAGTGCGTAACAAGACAAACCTAGGTTTGACAGCTGCCTGTAATATCGGTATAAGAGAGGCCAAATCCGACCTAGTAACTTTGATTAGTAACGATGTTGTGCTTGAGAAAACCTGTATTGAACAACTTGTAAGAGCGATAACCTCGTCTGAAGCAGTCGGCATAGTCGGAGGCAATATTGTGTTATTCACGAATCCAGAAATCGTCCAATCCTTTCCATCCCGATTTCTTCCATCATGTAGGTTGCCCTGGACAGCCATTCCCGTCAAAACGAGATCAGAATCAACTTATGGAATAAGAACCGATATAATTGGACTATGTGTCATGATGATCAAGAAAGAACTTGTTGAGAGGATAGGTCTAATAAACGAGGATTATTTCATGCATTTTAACGAGGACGATTTCTCTCTAAAAGCGAATAGAGCTGGTTATCTTTTGTTGCTGGTCCCAACAGCTAATGTAAGACATTTTGGTAGCGCCACAATAGGCAGATTAAGCACCAGAAAGATATCCTCTTTTGTCAAAGGTGAAGTCACATACAGAATGATAAATCTCAAAGCTTGGGAAATACTGCCATCCATATGGTTCGCAATTGTGATTCAAGCAATCCAGCATTTTTTCATGACGATCGGCGTTCCCTGTTTCTTAACAGATCCCAAAAATGGAAGTTGAAGAGAACCTAATGCCTGAGGCAATCAAATATGTAGGTTTTCGCGCTCATGTAGTACTTATACCCATTGTTCTCCTCTTGTTAGGTATTCTCTATATCTATTACATTGCCCCAGCCCCCAACCTAGAGATTTCTGGAAACGGTCTTTTCAGTTTCTATACGCGAGAAGAATTCGTTCCTTCCCCCGTGTCGGACGATGATCAATCCTCTCACTATTCGCACGAAGGAACGACTGTGACATTATTGGATGATCCACTGTTCGTCATCAGCGGGAGAAACAGCCTGAAAATCGTTGTTTCAGAAACACCTGTTGGAACATCTGTGGCTTACTATGATTTTGTTCCATCAGCAGACTGGTCAGGCAAAGATTCAATTTCCTTCTTCTGGTATGGCGCGGAATCAGGAATCGCATTTAACCTGCTTATAGAATGCAAAGAAGGCTACTATCGACAACAGATAGTTGATGATTGGTTCGGATGGAAACAGCTTTTGATTTCCTTCAGAAACATGGAAAACTTGTCCTCTCCAAATATGAAACAAGTTGAACGCCTAAGTTTTCAAGTAGCTTCAAGCGGCTACGCAAATGCGATATGGCGTTTAGACAGGGTGATCACTGAGACAATCGACAATAACTCTGTAATCTATGATATCACGTTTGGTGGGGAAATTTACATTAGAAACCATGGGAATGAACTGGATTCGGTTACTTTGGAGAAGTTTTTCCTAGACCATGCTGGTGCTGAGGTCCTTGTATCATCAGAAGAATCCTTCATTCCTAGTGAAAAGTCACTTGTAAACTTCAACTTCACAACCGAACTGTCTGGTCAAGATGCACCACCACTGATGACAAAGTTCACCATTCTTTTGAGATTAATCGCTGAAAATGGTCTCTTGATCGGAGAACTGAGAAGTGATGTACCCACGTTTCCGTCCTTTCTTAATGCAAGTCAGCTTGAATCAAACATTGAAAATTAGATGGGAAAGTTCCCGAAAGTTGTGATGGAAAAATGTTGAGAAATGCTGTTCTTATATCTTTAAGTGGTTTACATGGTTCCGGAAAGACCTCTCTATCTGAGTATATTCGAAGAGAATTTCAACGTCGCGGAGTTGAATGCAAAACTGTGTATCTGGGAGGATGGCACACTTTTGAATATGTTAAACTTCCCTTGTCTAAGGCATTGGCGCTTGTAGGTCTAGAAGAGCAAGATGAACGTGTTCGTCTACTTTTGTCGAAGGTCTTGCCTTTGATCTTTCTCATCCAGTATACTCTCTACTTCTTCTACAAAACGAGAAGCATCCTTTTTTCTAGACGAAAGACTTTGTGTATTGTTGATAGGTACATTGTGGATTGTCTGGTGGAGCTCTCAATTCTAACAAATGACGGAAACTTCTCAGAAACCATTATTGGGAATCATCTTCTCAGCTTTCCGCGCCCAGAATTGTCTTTTCATTTGGATACTGAAGAGTCCTTGGTAGTTCAGCGAAAAAAGGATGAACGACATGAGCTCAGTGAGTTGGCAAGAAGGCGACAACTCTACAAATTGTTTGCGCGTCAGTTTAACATTTATACTATAAACACAACCACGATGTCCCTTTTACGAATCAAGAACCAACTAGTAAGAATGATTGAGGAGGCTTTAGAGAATGGAGCGAATTAGTAAAAAACATGAAATGACACGTCTTCTAAATGTCATTTTACTGTCAAAGGATCAGGACTATGCAATAGAGCAATTTGAAAAGAGAAGCTTTGATTGGAAGCATTTCCTTGATTTCTTAGTAAGAAACAAGGTGACAGTACGAACGCTTCAAAGATTGCGCGAACAAGGAGAAAAGCTACCTGAAGATGCTGAAAGAATGCTATCTAATGCAGAACAAAAGAAGAAACAAAAGTTGCAGGTACTCCGCATGGTGGACACGCTCTTTGCCGAGAACGAGATAAAGTACATTCTGATGAAGTTTATCGAATCATGGCCTGATTTAGGTCGGGACACAGATTGCTTTGTAGGGAATAAGATTAAACGAGCAGAGAAACTAGTACAATCAAATTTTCCAGCAAGGGAAATTCCCCTATCATTATCTGATCGTTTAACTAACTCGAAATCATCGTTCTTCATAGGTGAGGTCGAGCTAGAACTATACGGGAAAATCACACAGTTAGGTGAACATTATTTCGCAGGTAGCAAAATCATTGAAAGAGCCGCCAATGTTGCGGTTGACGGTTTACGAATACCGGTTCCGAGTTTTGAGGATGGACTACTGATCACTTGTGTACATTGCATGTACCGACACAGACGAATAAAATACTCAGAGATTCTTGTTGCAGCAAAAGCGATATGCACCGATAACGTAGATTGGGAATATGTTTTTCAGAATGCATCCAAGGCAGGCATACTGCATGGTTTGGCCTTCTTCCTTTCTACTGCAAGAGCACTTCTGAATCAATACACATCGCAAACCAAAAACATGCAATCTGAACAACTCTCATGGACTCGAAGTTTTCCTGCTGCAGTTCCGACTTCAAGGGTAAGCCAATTTTACGGAAGAAAATTCCTAAATGAGATTGGCAGTCTCCGACTTTCAAGTGCATCCCATGTTGGGGCGATCCCATTTCTAGGCATCATTGCTGAGTTGTCACAGAAGCTAAAACTAGGCTTCCGTATCTGGTGAGCATGATTTTCGGACGATACTCTTTGAGAGGCAAGAAACCAATAGTGATTGGCGTAGTTCTAAGGAAGTTTGATCCTTCCACTGGCGTATCAAAGTTTGTTGTAGAGATAACAAAACGAGTTAGCGCTTCGCTGGCAAAATTTGTCATCGTCACAAATGTCTTAGTGAATAGGCACGTCAGCAATTTAGACCATCTTAAAATATACCAGATTGGAGGAAGTTCAACTTTTTTTCTTTTTAAGGTGAGTAGAATCAAATCTATCATGGACTCAGAGAACGTTGATGTGATAAGTATCCACGGAGGGTTCTTCGCTAGTATTGCATTGCCTTTCTATCGTCACCTGAGTATTCCAATAGTATTTGTTTCACATGCAACTAAGTGTCTATTGCGTGACTTTCGTTTCTTGAAACCTAGAGACTTCACAATTCAATGGCGGTTGCTGTTCGACCTCGGCGACGTGATACTTTCACTGTTGACACCAAGACGCGTTTTGTCAATGTTGGTGAAACAGAAGAATCTAGTAGCCATGGTCTACCCCACATACGAGGAAACGATAAATGCGCAAAAATATCTTCCTAAGCGAAAAATCCTTACTCTCCCATCTGGTGGTGCTGACATTCATGAGCCCTCATCTTCGAATCCCTCCCATATAGCTAACGCAAATGACTCCTTGAAATCTAGCCCCATAATATTTTTCTTTGGAAGATGCCGATTAACAAGGGGTGTGGATGTACTTATCGATGCCTTCTCCATAGTGAGGCAAGAATTCTCGGACTGCAAGCTCTGCCTTTTCTTGCTGGACGATAAAGATAGAGAAAAGATAGTCCAGAAAATACGCAAGTCAAAAGAACGAAAAGGAATTATATTACGCGTAAAACATCAGAAGAACATTCGAAAATCCCTCCAGTTAGCTCACGTAGTTGTTCTCCCATTTCGATGGGGTCGATCTATGCCTTCATACCCACTAACCGTTCTGGAGGCCATGTGCGGAGGAAAAGTTGTAGTAACCTCGCGAGTAGGAGCAATAACGAAAATAATAAGAGATGGTAAAAACGGATTTTTCATTGACGACCCAAGAAACCCAACGGAAATTGCTGACAAAATACTCAGAGTCTTAAGTGATTCTGGACTTTGTGCCAAAATAGGAGCAAATGCAAAGAAAACGATTGAACAATCTTTTCAGTGGAAAAACCTTGCAGCGTCTTTTTATGGAATTCACTTGAACGCACTTAGAACTTGGAGAAAACTGCAATAAACAAGAAATCGAATATAACCTGATAGCCGAGGAAATTTGGGATTTGCCACAATCTAGGGATCAAGAGATAAAAGAAAGACTGGATAAAACCATTCAAGAGTTCTTCAGGAAGAAGAAATCGGAGACAAGATTTGTCCCTGGGAAAACGAAGGTGCAATATTCTGGACCCGTTTTTGATGAGAGAGAAGTGCAAGCGATAATAGACACTCTCTTAGAGGGATGGCTAGCCGAGGGAAGGAAAGCAAGGGAATTTGAAAGGGCTTTTGCAGAGTTTGTGGACGCCAAAGAATGTGTTGTAACGAATTCTGGCTCCTCTGCACTTATGCTGTCCTTTGCGACTTTGACCAATAAAACTTTGAAAAAGCCTTTTAAAAAAGGCGACGAGGTCATCACCGTAGCACTCACATTTCCCTCAACAATCAACGCGATTATTCTGAATGGGCTGAGACCCGTTTTTGTTGATGTAGAATTTGACACATATAACATGAACCCGGCTCTAATTGAAAAAATGACAACTAAACGAACTAGAGCGATTCTTGTTCTCCATCACCTTGGAAATCCATGTGAGATGGATCGGATTATGGAAATCGCGAAAATGTTTGATCTCCGTGTTGTTGAAGATTGCTGCGATGCGCATGGGTCAGTGTTTCAAGAAAAGCATGTGGGAAGCTTTGGTGATATGGGTTGCTTTTCGTTCTATGCGGCGCATACTATGACTATGGGAGAAGGTGGCGCCATAGTTACAAATAATCCTGCATATGAGCCAATACTGAGGTCACTCAAAACAAATGGGAGAGCATGCGCATGTAGCGTCTGCAAGGTTGCAGTTAACCCGAATTATCAATGCCCCTACAGATGGGTTCAGTCAGAAACTGAAACCGAGATATATGACAAGAGAACTCTCTTCCTCAACATAGGATACAAGTCAAGAATAATGGACCTACAGGCCGCTTTTGGCTTGGAGCAACTGAAAAAAATGCCCTTATTCATGAAACAAAGGCGACGTAACTTTGAACACATGGTAAAGGGGTTGAGAAGCTATGAGCAATACTTGGTTCTGCCAAAGGCAACAAGAGGCTCAGATCCAATATGGTTTGCAATTCCTTTAACAATCAGAAACAAAGCACCTTTCACTAGAAGAGAGCTAGTGGAATGGTTAGAAAATCACAACGTGGAGACAAGGCTACTCCTAGGCGGCAATTTACTTCGTCATCCAGCCTATAAGAGTTTTAGATTCAAGACCACCGATCTACCAAACACCAACTTCTTCCATACCAATTCCTTCTACATAGGTTGTTATCCTGGGATCGATGAAGAGAGAAGAGAATATCTAATCTCTGTTTTTGACCGATTCTTCAAAAAACTTTAGGTTTTGCAGAAATGCCGCAAAAGTCCGTCTTACTATTCAATTCTTCAAGGTTCAAAGAGAAAATAGATGTTCTTGAGATGAGTGGTGTCTATCCGAGAATTGGCATAGCCTCTATCGCTGCGCAACTTAAGAAAAGTGGTTTTTCTGTCAAAATTGTTGACCCAGAAGTTCGTGGGCTGGATCTGCACCGAATTGGAGAATTGATCGAAGAAACAAGACCCGAGGTGGTTGGATTTCCTGCATTCACTGAAGAAATAAACGAAGCCCACGAAATTGCCAAAGCAATTAAAGAACAAGGATCGACTGGTATAAGAACAATTGTAGGCGGTCCACACCCCTCTGCAATTCCTGAAGAGACAATGCATGAATTTCCATCTTTTGACACAGCTGTTGTAGGAGAAGGCGAGGTCACTATGCATGAAGTAATGAAAGGGAGGCCTCCCGACGAAATATTGGGCATTGTGTATAGAAAGGGCAAAACGGTAAAGCATAATCCGCAAAGACCTTTAATCAAGGATCTGGATACATTAGAATTTCCCGCTTGGGAGTTATATGACCTGGATGGCTACCGAGGTGGTTCCCTTTCGGTTGGATTCAGCAAAAGAGGCAAAACTCTAGAGCTTCCTGTGGAGGGTGCACGAGGGTGTCCCTTCAACTGTATCTTTTGTTACAGGGTAACCGGCAAGACGATAAGATTTCGATCTCCCAAAAGGGTTGTTGATGAGGTTGAGAGAGATATTGAACTGTTCAATGCGGAAAAAATACATTTTGTTGAAGGCTCCTTTGGCGTAAATCCGAAGCTTGGAATGGAAATCTGTGATCAGCTAATAGAAAGACGGCTCAATAAGAAAATAACATGGTCAACCGGTGCCAGAGTGAATATTAATCCAAAACTGCTGGAAAAAATGAAAAGAGCAGGGTGCACATATATAGGATTTGGTGTCGAGTCTGGAGACTCCGAAATTCTAGAAAAAACCAAAAAAGGAGTTTCACTTGAACAAGCAGAAGAGGTCTTTAGAGTTTGTAAAAAGATCGGTATAACAACAGAGGCAAACTTCATTCTAGGGCTACCCTTCGAAACCAAGGAGACCGCTTTAAGAACCATTGAATTTGCAAAGGATATTGCAGCTGATAATGCAACCTTCGCGATCTTGGTGCCATTTCCAGGAACAGAGGTCGCTGATATGGCCAAAGAAGAGATAGGCGGATTGAGAATCAAATCATACGATTGGAGGATCTACGGTAAACAAATAGGGGGAGCATTGGAACTCCAACAACTCCAAGATGAGGAGTTGCTGAAACTGCAAACACTGGCATATAGAAAGTTCTATTTCCAATTCAGACGCCTGCCACATCTGGTGTCTAGATTGTCTCTGAAACGAGTCATCTACGGGCTCAAACGGCTTCGAAAATGAGGAAGATTCGGCAAATACGTTGAACACACAACTTGGATTTCCAAGTAACACTAAGGCCGCAATCACGCTTTCAATTGATGATTGTTGGGAAAATACATCGTTGATTTTGTTTGAGCTATTGGAAAAGCTCAATATCTGTGGAACGTTTAACGTTATTGCCGGATTTCCGGGAAAGAGAATGGGTCCTGTAAAGTTCGCTGATTGGCGTCTGTTAAGAGAAATCGCGATGCACGGCAATGAATTAGCGTCTCATTCCCTAACTCACAAACCTTTGAACGCTTCAATGATGCCTCGCTTAAGAAAAATCGCTGACGCTGCAAGATATGAAAACCCAATCCGTCTCTCCAGGAGGATTATTTCTCTTCTTAAACACAAACAAACAGTCACCAATGTGGAGCATTTGAGTTTCAAAGAGGAATTGCACCTGTCGAGAGAAAGAATTCAGGAAAGAACAGGGACCAGTTGCAAAACCTACGTTTACCCTGGAGGAAACTACGATGATCGATACAAGCAGATGGTAATGAAAGCTGGCTACACTTCGGCTAGAAGCGGCCATATCGGCTATAATTCCGCGAGGAATATAGATATTTTCGCTTTGAAAGTTCAGGTATGGGACTCCAAAGTCAACAAAGAAACGGCTAAACGATGGGTGAACGAGGCTCTTAGCCACAATCACTGGTTGATAGAGGTAATACATGCGGTGAACTACCCGGACTATATCTACAGTGCAAATCCACAGGATTTAAGATCGCATCTTGAGTACGTTGCTGACAAGAGAAACGACCTTTGGATATCCACGCAGAACAAAATCGCTGAATTCTTAAGGCCATCTCGGAAAATCATGAAATAGGCCATCCTCTTTTCAAGTCTCATGAAAAGGACAGAGAAACCGCGAGTTTCCGTGATCATTCCAACAAGAAACTCCGCTAAAACACTGCCTTCGTGTCTTGAATCCCTACTCAAGCAAACATATAGTCCTCTTGAAATAATAGTAGTTGACAACTATAGTAGTGACGACACTCGCAAGATAGCTATGGAGTATAGTGCGAAGATTCTTCTAAAGGGTCATGAACGATCTGCTCAGGTAAATCATGGTGCAAGCCATGCTAAGGGAAGATACGTATATCGGGTTGACTCCGATGTTATTCTTGAACCCGACGTAGTTACCCAAGCGGTCGCAGTTTGTGAACTACATGGTTATCATGGGGCAATTATACGAATTGTGTCTGATCCAACTGTGAGTCTCTGGTCTCAAGTTCGATTTTTTGAAAGAGGAAAACTTTACGAATATGACACCAATGTGGCAGTCAGATTTGTTAGAAAAGATGTGTTCGCTGATTTAGGGGGTTTTGACGACAACTTGGTTGCGTTTGAAGACTACGATTTCCATAACAGATTCGTTCTTGCAGGGTATCAATACGGTCGTATCAGGTCAAAAGAGAGACATTTAGGAGAGCCTAAGACGTTAGCTGAAATAACGCGGAAGCATTATTATTATGGCAAATACATTCGAGCATTTTTGCGAAAAAACTGGAGAAACGCATCTTCACGCGTCATGAAGCAACTCGCTCCTACACGAAGAGCACATATAGATAATTTCCGTCTTCTTTTCAAAGATCCAAAGGTGTTCACGGCTTTCTTTGTTTATCAAATCGTCAGATACTTTGCATCTTTTCTCGGGTTGCTAGGGTCGTATGTTCGCTAAGCGTTCATGTTTTGCATAACAAGCGGTTCGAGTGCAAACCTAGCTGATGTCTTCAGCTCCACAAAACTGAAGAGACCTTACGCCATAGCTGATTCTCCGCAAACTGCAAGTTTTAAGTATGCATAGAAAACTACTTGATTGCAGTGAATGACGTGCTCAGAAAATACAGTTCTATTGTAATCCAGATCATTCTGTTTTCACTTTTGCTTTCAGTTGTCTATTCAAACTCTGTGATCAACAATGAATATCTTGAAGTTACCTCCGCAAAGGTTAGCAACGATAGAGTGGAACCTTTCTATCCACTAACCTTTAGCGGAAAAGTATCGTACAGTGGGACAATGATTCCCCCTTTTTCTGGAAATGCTTCTTTGAATTTTGATGGCGTGGACGACTTCGTGGTTATCACCGATTCACAAGATTTTGAGATTTCGGAAAGGATTACTATTAGTCTGTGGGTCAAGACATCGAGAATTGGGGATTTTCAGCGAATCATGTGGAAACAAGGCGCTTTTGGCTTGACAATCAACCCATCTGGAAAAATATATGGAACTATCTGGATTGATGGGTCTTCGCAAGATTCCGACAGTAGTATTGCATACGTAGCAAACGGTTCATGGCATTTGTGTACATACATTTATGATGGTCTTGAGCATAGGATTTACGTTGACGGAACGCTTGAGTCAGTAAAAGATCATGTGGGTATGATGCAGACAAGTGCCGACGACCTGTTCATAGGGATACAAGAGGAGGGCAATCTATATCCTTTCGAGGGGGCTATCGATGATGTTCGTATCTTCGATTGCTCTCTCAGTGCGGACGAGATTTCAGGTCATTTCAAAGGCATTTCTGAAAACGAGACTGGTATGGTGGCTCATTGGAGTTTCGATGGTGATGTCTCAGATAAAAGTGGAAATGGGAATTATGGCGTTATTAATGGAGCTAACTGGACCAATGGTTGGGCTGATCTGCATGTCCATCTTGAACTGAACGGTTTGTTGAAGAAGACTGTTAGCCTGATCAATTCTACAAATGGAAATTTCGTTTTTCCCCAGATTGAAAGCGAATTTGAAACTGGAATCTACGATTACACCATTTTTGTCGAAAATGGTGTTCAAAACAAAACCATAACAGTAACCGTTGAACCACCAGGATCGATTGAGATAGTGGTTCTATCGCCAAAGAACATGACTTACGGATCGAGTTCAATTCCGTTGACGTTTACTGTTAGCAAAGCCGTTTCTTGGATAGGATACAGCTTTGACGGCAATTCAGTTTCAACAATTAATGGAAACACAACACTTCACGATCTGTCTACTGGAACACACAGTATAATGATATATGCAAGCAGATTTAATGTGAGCACGGGGTCTTCTGGAAAGATATACTTCATGGTGGACACAACACCTCCAACAATAGTCACTGTTAACCGTCTGCCCGAGAGCGGTGTAACACGTGAACAAGAAGTTGGAGTTCTAGTTAATGCGACTGACATCGGAAGTGGAGTAGATGAGGTAGTTCTTTCTTATACTAGCAACAGAGGTAATTCATGGAAGAACTTAACCATGAATTATAACCCAGTAACAGGAATGCACGAAGCAACAATCCCTAGACAACCCTTGGGCGTGTTTTTACAATACAAGATTGTTGCCTATGACAAAGCAAATGGGGTCACAATTGATGACAACAGAGGAGTTTACTATGCTTATACAGTGGTTCAAGAATTTCCAATAATCAACCTTTTGGCATTGTTCATCCTTCTGACGTTAATCGTGATAATAATATCGACGAAAAAAAGAAGCATTGTTCCCACCGCCGAGAACGAAAAATCATCGCCTAAATGAAGACTGCGCGCGCGTGTAGAAGATATTTTTGTCGATAATCTAATTGGATTTGATATGTTTTGTAGGGGCTGCAAGTAGACGTCTAGACAATGAATTTATCGAGTCGGCTTTACATAGGAAAGGTCGCAAGCAATGTTGCTGCCACCCAAATTGTGTAGTTTGTGTTCTCAGGACATTACTGGGCTTGATCAGAGTGGCTGGAGCCAAGTGACACTCCGGATTTCAAGCGCGCGGGTAAAGTGGCCTCAATACTGCGCTTACCTCTACCGACAACAAAACACGTGAAGTCCAACGTCGCACAACTGCTCAAAAACCAACTGCAACAAGGGCTTCACGCAAACGTTGCTGTTTGCAGATCTAGAAAAGATGGGCAATATCTCCTTAGGTTGTTCTTCAGTCGCTGGGGAAAGGCGCGTGCAAGCCTGCCGCAGAAGTCACAACCTTTCTAATCATGTACCCACCAGATTCCACTTTTTATCGCAAAAGCATAAATAGTCAATGTAGAAAATCGAACAACAGTCGAGGTTATTGACATGACTCATCACATATCGATAGTCGGAACAGGATATGTCGGTCTATGTACCGCAATTGGATTCGCAATTAAAGGCTACAGAACAATTGCATCAACCCATAATAAGGAAAAAGTTGAGCTAATAAACAAAGGAGTTCCCCCTTTCCACGAACCTGGCCTACTAGAACCCCTACTCAACGCCGTGAAGATTGGAAATCTTAGATGCGTGCTAAACCGTGAAGAAGCGGTCCTAAACACAGATATTACGTTCATCACTGTAGCCACTCCAAGCCAACCAAGCGGAAGCATAGACTTAAAACACATCAGAAACTCAGCAATTGAAATCGGAAAAGCCCTTAGCAACAAAAATTCTTTCCATCTTGTTGTTGTAAAGAGCACTGTTGTGCCAGGTACTACAGAATATGTGGTTAAGCCGCTTCTTGAAAAACACTCAAACAAACTTTGTGGCTCTGAATTCGGCTTGTGCATGAGCCCGGAATTCCTGCGAGAGGGCTCTGCACTTTACGACACTCTGCATCCCGATCGCATCATTATCGGCGAATATGAAGAGAAATCTGGTGACATCTTGGAGACTCTGTTCAGAGAGTTCTATGGTAAAGAAACACCTCCAATTATCAGAGCCAACCTCCAAACTGCTGAACTCATCAAATACGCGAACAACGCTCTCCTAGCCACAAAAATTAGCTTCATCAACACAATTGCCAACATATGCGAGAGAATCCAAGAAGCCGATGTGACAACAGTAGCGAAGGGTATCGGCCTTGACCAAAGAATTAACCCTAAATTCCTACGTGCAGGATTAGGATACGGAGGATCATGCTTCCCAAAAGACGTGAAAGCACTCATCGCCCTCTCCAGCCAGCTCGGTTACACGCCACCCTTGCTTCGAGCTGTACAAGAGGTCAATGAAAATCAAGCGAAACACGCCGTTGAAAAGGCCAAAGAGAAGTTAGCGGATTTGAAGGGTAAGCGAATTGCCGTTCTAGGTCTGTCGTTCAAGCCAAACACAGACGATATGAGAGAAGCTCGATCAATACCTATCATAAACCAACTCTCAGATGAAGGGGCAGACATCATTGCTTATGATCCAGTAACCGTCCCCAATGCCAAGTCAATCTTTGGAAACAAGATAGAATACGCTTCTTCTGCTGTCGATTGCCTGAAAGACGCAGATTGCTGCATCATTGTAACCGAATGGGAAGAATTCAGAAAACTCAAGCCTGAAGACTTCACACAAAATATGAGACAATCCATACTAATAGACGGAAGAAGAATTTACAATCCAGAAGAGTTCAGCCAAAAGCTCCATTTCACAGCCATTGGACTTGGACAATTGAATGAGCAACAAATAGATTGACAACCAATTGTGGACAGGGAAAAAGCGGAAAGCAAATAACCGCCACTTATGGGACATCGCACTACCATATTGCACCCAATGAGCATTCCGATTTCACAAGATTAGCCGAAACTCCTTGAAGTCACAGCACCAAAGCAATAAGGCACCTAGTTGATATTTTGTCGATGATGTTATGCATCTGGGGTTGTTCAAGTTGGGTTATGTTGACATCATCAGAAGGTTGGCAAGAGCGTTGAAACCTCTATCAGAGGAGCCGGATGCGGATGCAGCAGTTGTTTTGTTGCTGAAACCTGTAGATCAAGACTTCGGATTCTTGGTTGTGAAGAGAGCTGAGAGTCCTGCTGATCCTTGGTCGGGACAGATGGCTCTTCCTGGAGGAAAACGTGATGTGGATGATCGAGATTTGAGATACACTGTCGTTAGGGAGACCTTGGAAGAGACTAACATAAATCTTCTTGATCGATGTCGCTTTCTCGGATTGATGGAAACTATGAGGTCCACAGAAAGGCCTGAAATGAAGATTCTTCCCTTCGTTGTCTTTTTAGAGCATGAGCCATCAATCAAATTGAATGAGGAATTGGAAGGATTCGCTTGGGTTTCGCTTGAAAAACTTGCCCAACATAAAGGCATCGCTGAATTTAGTTTCGGAGAGTTCCCAGCCTACATTATTGAGAACAGCGTCATTTGGGGACTAACATATAGGATTCTTGAAAAGTTCGTTAACGTCCTTGAATATACACACTAAGCCTTATTGCAAAGCTAACACATGTGCTGCAAGCGCAAGCATTTCTGGACTAAGCTTGAAAGGGTGATAAGGGCGTAGAAACGACCGACTTTTGAACATTTTCGAAACAGAATTATCCGCTTTCGTGTAGGAGCTTTTGTTTTTAAGAGAAATCCATTCTCACCGCGCGCGTAACCGCTGATTTGGGCTTATGAATTACCTTTAATAAAATGTTTATAAAGGATTCTTGCTATGCTAAACAAGGAACCGCGATGAACAAGAAAATTCTGCTCAGCGAGGAAGAAAAGCAACAGAGAGGAAAAGAGATTTTCGTATTTAAAAACCCTCAAAAGCTGAGAATGGTTCTAGGCAAGTTGAGTTGGGAAATTCTTAGTATGCTTGCAGATTCCGAGATGTATCCCATGGAGATTGCAAAGAAACTAGGGGTGCATGAGCAGAAGGTTTACTATCACATTCGAAAGCTTGCAAAGGCAGGCGCGATAACTGTTACAAGAGAAGAAGAGAAGAAAGGAGCCACTGCAAAATACTATCGAGTTGTGTCTCCCGCATTCGGTATAGAGTTACCATTCGGCTATAGAAGCATCAAAGCAGCCTCCTTTACATATATGGTTAAGCCACTACAACAATTTTTCACGCCATTTGTAATGGAAGATAGAGGCTTCGACGGCAAAATCGTGGTAGGCAGTCCAGATCCTCATGGATCCTTCAAAGCAAGAGCAAGAGACGGTCATTATGCTTCCTATTTGGCTTTGTTTTTGGGACAATTTGTACGATTGCCTACGGATTTTATTGTTAAGCTTGACGTTGACGTGAAGGCTGAAAAGGAAGAGAACAACAATCTTGTCTTAGTAGGTGGTCCTGGTACAAATCTTCTCACTCAAGAGATAAATGATCATTTGCCGATACGTTTCAGTATGATGCCTTCTGAACATGGCTTTCTCTTTGGAGGTCTGGTTTCTCAGAAGACTCAAAACATCTACACTGGTGACGCTGTTGGAGTAGTGGCGAGAATTGCAAATCCTTGGAATAAAGAGAGACGAATCGTTGTTTTGGCTGGAAACAAAGCCGTAGGAACAAAGGCTTGCGTGCTTGCGATTACGAGGTTCTGGAAACAGACTTTAAAAGGCTTTAGAGTAAAGAGCGATTTTGCGAAGGTGGTTCAAGGATTCGACCTTGACGGAGACGGAAAAGTGGACTCGATCGAAGTTATAGAATGATTCTTGGCTTCCAAATGATTTTTCCATTCAAGTCTAATTATTTGAAAGTCACCCCTGCTCGTTTAATGTATGGAATCAGAATTTGAACTATAGCTGAGGAAATGACTGCCTCAATTGTTAGCTTTATCAAAATTGTGCTAACTGCTGTCAAGGCAACCGCTGGAGGCATCATATTTGTGAGATCGGTAAACCAGATATAGTCGGTGACGAAGACATAAGGTGCTTGAACACACCAAGCAAAAATTCCTGAGAACAGCGGTCTGAACTTCTTAGCAAATAATCCAGCGGAAACTCCGAGAATGGCTAGTCCGCCAACAATGAAAGGTATCTTTTCAAAACTCATGTATAATCCACCGATAGCCCCTGTGAGTAGTCCCGCCCATGGTCCTGCAAGAATGCCACTGATGAAAATCGGTAGCTGACTGAAATGAATTTCTGAGGAGAATGATCCAACGGAGATTGGAATGGCGAACGGTGGCATTGAGAGAATAAGTGACAAAGCTGCCATTACAGCCGCAAATGCCAAAACTTTTGCTTGTCTCAAAGCCCAACCCCTTATCAGTGTTACGTATTCCAACATTCGTAACACCACTGTTATAAGGCTTTCCACCTTAACTACCTCCAGTGGTGTTTTATCATTGGCTGGAAAGCAGAGTGTGGTCCGATTCAGTGTTTCTCTTCCACCTTCTCTAATGCGCGAGTTTGATGAAGTCTGGAAAAGTATGGGTTATAAGAGCCGGTCAAAAGCTGTTCACGATGCCTTTCGTAGCTTAATCAGTGAGTTCAAGTGGGTAAGAGAAGAGGCTGGAGAAATTGTTGGAGCCATAGTTTTGCTATACTACGTAGACAGACCTGGGTTGCTGAACCAGATTATGCAGGTCCAGCACAAGTTTGAAGATGTCATCCACTCCAGCATGCACGTTCATCTGACCCACGATAAATGCTTGGAGATAATAGCGGTTAAAGGGAATGTCCAGGAAATCAAAAAGCTAACCCAAGAACTCATGACCAAAAAAGGCGTAAAACAATTGAAATTCACAGGAGTAGCACCATAAGTCATAGTCTAGGAATCGCGCATAATTTATTATATTCATACTTGTTAACCGTAAGTGAGTCAGCAACTCAAAGAGGAGTTGTCTCTCATGCAAAATCAACTTGCTGTGGAAATTGCTGGACTGAAGCTTTCTAATCCAACGATGCTGGCTGCTGGAATTCTCGGGATGACTGGGGCATCATTGCGAGAAGTGTCTGTCTGTGGGGTAGGTGCGGTAATTACGAAGTCCGTTGGCTTGAAACCGCGTGAAGGATATTCTAACCCAACTGTGGCACAAGTTGCTTGTGGCTTGCTAAACGCAGTGGGGCTTCCCAATCCTGGCATTGACGAGTTTAAGGAAGAGATTAGAGAGACTAAGGAGGTTGGAATAGGAGTCCCGCTCATCGCAAGCATATACGGTTTTTCAACTGAAGAATTCATCAAAGTAGCCAAAATCGTGACTAAGGCTGGAGCCGACGCTCTAGAGCTTAATGTATCTTGTCCTCATGTTAAGGAGACTGGAGCGGAGATCGGGCAGAGTCCAGGCTTGCTGGCTGAGATTGTTAGAGGAGTAAGGCAGAATGTTGAGAAACCAGTTTTTGTTAAACTTACTCCTAACGTGGCTAACATTGTGGAACTAGCTAAGGTTGCGGTTAAGGCTGGAGCCGACGCTTTGACTGTCATAAACACGGTTAGGGCTATGGCCATTGATGTAGAGACGACTCGTCCCATCTTGGCAAACAAGATCGGTGGGTTGTCTGGATCAGCTATTAAACCGATTGCTGTAAGGTGTGTTTACGAAATCTACAGCGCGGTTGATGTTCCCATCGTTGGTTGTGGAGGAATCGCCGACTGGCAAGATGCAGTAGAGTTCATGTTAGCCGGGGCTTCAGGGATTCAGATAGGCACGGCAATCGCCACGGAAGGATTGGGTGTTTTCGGGTCAATTACAAGAGGAATCAATAGTTACTTGAAACGAAAAGGTCTCAGGAGCGTGAGAGAGATTGTCGGATTATCTCACCACAACTAATCGTATGAGAACTGTGGAAATTAAAAGTACTAAGCAAGAGACGCCAGAGGTTAAGTCGTTCATCTTTAAGGATAATCTCTGCTCTAAGGCTAGACCTGGGCAATTTGTTATGGTCTGGATACCCGATGTTGACGAGATTCCGATGAGTCTGTCTGGCATAGGCCTAGGGGCTTGTTCGATTAGCGTAAAGAAGGTTGGTGAGGCCACAAAGGCTCTTCATCAAAGGAAAAATGGTGATTTGATAGGGATACGTGGCCCTTTTGGTCACGGCTTTCGTTTAATGGGAGGCAAAGCTCTCGTTGTTGGAGGGGGAACTGGAACGACTGCTTTAATGCCTCTGGTTGAGAATCTCGCTGGAAAAAATGTTAAAGTTGCTTTTCTGGTTGGGGCTAGAACAAAGAATGAACTGTTATTTATGGACAAAATACGCGGCGTTCTTTCGAAGATAGAGGGTAGATTCGAGGTAACCACCGAGGACGGTAGTTATGGTTTCAAAGGAATAGTTACCGACTCCGCAGAGAAGCACTTGGCTAGCGAGAAGTTTGATATGATATATACTTGCGGACCCGAATCTATGATGCATGGAATGTTCTTACTGGCAAGCCGATTCCACACGTCTCTGCAAGCAAGTTTAGAACGATTGATGCGATGCGCCATAGGCATCTGTGGAACATGTGTGATCGGCAAATATCGTGTATGCAGCGATGGGCCAGTTTTTACAGATGAGCAGTTGAGAGAAGTGAAGGAAGAGTTTGGGCATTCTGTGAGAACCTTTGACGGAAGAAGGATCAGACTTTAGACTGGCAGCTATTTGAGGACGCTTAGATTTAAGTTAGCAAACACCATACACCTACTGAAGGGTTTCATCATGTTGTTCGTGACACTGCTCAGACCAAAAGGGAGAGGCGAAGAAGCCATAAAACATCTCAAACAGCTCAAAGCTACCAAAGGCATCACATTGCGTGAAGTCTATTTCACATTCGGACGCTACGATGGAATCATCATCTTTGAGGCTCCAAGTGAAACTGCAGCCATGAAGTTCATCATGCAAACTGGCTTCACAACACAATACACAATGGAAACATTGATTGCGGTTCCTGCAGAACAAATATGAGACTTCCCTTTTTTTTCTTGGCAATACTTGAGGATGCGGCAAACGGTAGGTTGGGAAAGCCATTCATGAGTTCAAGGGTCTAAAAGATCTGCTAGCCCAAAAGTGAGTATATCGGAACCACACAGAGAATAAAGACAGCAATAAGTCCAAGAGCGGCCATTTTTCTGAGTGTTGTAGGCTGTGAAACGTCATCCAATGGACCGGGATGTCGATAGAAAGAGAAAAAGATGGCTATTAAAGCCATTGGATACCATATGATAATTAACAGGACAATTCCGAGAAATGAAAGAATTCGGTGTACTCTTTCTCCAACCAAACCTCGAACAACATGGCCGCCATCAAACATGCCAACAGGCACCAAATTTAGCATTGTAATGACCATGCCAACCCAACCAGCAAAGGCAACTGGATGCAACAGTATCCAATCACCGGTTCCGCTTGGTGGAAACAAAGCGACAATGAACTCAAACAAGCGAGGAACCATAATCGTCGTTGCTCCTTCAGGTAGCTCACTAGTCAAAGTGGACATCTGCACGCCGATGAGAGCGACAGCTACCGAGACAATGAAGCCAGATATCGGTCCTGCGAATCCAAGATCAAATAGGGCATCTCTGTTCGGAGGAAGAGACTTTTGCTGAATCACCGCTCCAAAAGTGCCGATAGGAGGAAGACCAGGAATGAAATAGGGGTAGGTAGCCTCTACAGCATGTCTGTCGGCAATGAGCTTGTGCCCCATCTCATGAGACCCAAGTATGGCCATAATTGCCCCTGTGAACATCAAGGCCCCCACAATGTCTGGAGATTGAAGGTACCCCGAAAGGAATACGGTTCCGAGAGTTGTCAAAAGCAATGCGATGTTTATGATGTTTCTACTGGGCTTTACAGAGGGTTTTGGAATAGCCCGTAACACAATCCTTTCATCTTTTCTTCGGAGAACTGGGATAAGCCTTAAAGAATCCAAATGCTGAGTAAGCCTCAAAAAAGCCTCCTTCGAATCTCCCCGTATCCTCACATAAAATGTTGGGACACCACGATCCACGAAACCTTCCTCAACGCCGAACTGTGACTCAACCATGCCACGAATCTGCTCGAATTGCGCGATCACATTGGAGGGCTCAGAGGAATATTCGTTTGAGGAGGTACCAGACATGATGGTTCAATACTGAACTATACCTTGAAGTATTAGAATGTTATGTCAAAACACTACATTGTCAGTTACAACCGGATAGAAAAGCATACTGCCTAGTAAAACGACTAAGCGCCATGTGCCTTGTGCTACTTTTTCTTGCTCAGCCACCACTTCAAATACTCTTTGCGCTTTTTTTGTCGCTGATCCTCTTCAGACCCAATTCTTGGTCGCAGTTGTTGGCGTAGTTCTATGAGTTCTTGTTGTGTCAGCGATATGCCACAGCTTTTACAGACGTAGCGCCTAGTTCCAGAAGCATAGTGCATTTCGCCACCACACTCAGGACAGTACCGCATGTTTGAATCGCCTTCTCTATGAGAATAAGATACATAGAATGAGAAATAGCTTTTGGTTTTCTTCAGGAGTGTTTTCGTAAGGCTTTGCCAGCTAATGTTTCCTTTTGAGTGTTTCTTTCTACTGCAATTTTGCCATTGACCAAGACGTATTCTATGCCTTCAGGGTATTGATGAGGTTCAGCATATGTGGCTTTGTCAATAATGGCTTCTGGGTTGAATATCGTTATGTCTGCGTATAGTCCTTCTTTGATCAATCCTCTTTCTTCTAATCGAAGTTTTCTCGCTGGCAGAGAGGTCATTTTGCGGATAGCGTTTTCTAATGTTAACGTCTTCTTTTTTCGCACATATTTTCCTAAGATTCTGGGAAAGGTTCCGTAGCCCCTGGGATGAGGTTTACCTTGACCTAAGATGCCGTGGGGTGCCCTCGCCGAGCTGTCGGACCCTATCATCGAAAGAGGATGCTGTATAACCCGCCTAACGTCCTCCTTGCACATTGCAAACCGCACAACCCAAACATCAGCACGCTCTTCAATCAGCAAATCAAACACAAACTCAAAAGTATCTATTCCTCTTGAACGTGTAATCTCTTCTACGGATTTTCCCTCAAACTCTGGATGCCTCTTGCTTCGAGCTATAATCGTAGCGTCCCATCCTGCAGCTTTTAATGGACTCGGCCATTTTGAGGTGCCGTCATCCATTTCCTTTCTTATCTTTTCTCGGATTTCTGGGTCTCTTAACTTCTTGAAGAGCTTTTCACTTCCTCCCTCGCGAGTCCAAGCTGGCAGCATCGAAGCTAGATCAAAGCTTCCGGCAGTATAAGGATAAACGTCGCATGTTATATCGATGTCTCTGGCTCTTGCTTCATCAATCATTTTGAGAGTCTGCTTAACCTTTCCCCAGTTGGCTTTTCCAGCCG
>JASFPO010000005.1:0-36418 GCA_050115935.1 Candidatus Bathyarchaeota archaeon
TAGTTCGTCTGTTACTACTGTATTTACTCCCACAAAGATACTATCCTCTTCCGACAATGAGTAACCTGCTATCGGTCGCGTAGAGACCTCCACGTCTTTCGGCTGTAGTGTAATATCTTGATTCCTAACTCTGATTGCAATGCTGTGTCCCTTTAGAAGGGTCAATGCAATCTCTTTATGGTCCTTTTTGGCAAGAGCCGCACGTATTTCTGGAAGTAGCTTGCCATATTTTTTACCTAGTACTCTTGACAGTGGGCGAACGATGTATTCTAAGAGCTGGTTTTTCTTAGATGTGAAGGATAGATTCTTCACGTTAAGTTCATCGATAATGACATCCTTGAATCCAATGAGCTTTTCCAAAACTGGCTCTTCAGCCACCACTTTGGCCTCAGAAAGTGGTTGGCGTAGTTTGATCCCTGCTTTTTGTCGTGCTGACCGTCCCAAACCGCAAACCTTTATGGCGCGGTCCATGTTGACCAGAAGTTCTTTGTCGATTGCTGTTTTGTCGGCTACAAGCCAATCGCTATGATGGACACTCTCAGGAGCATCATCATCTGCTTTTCGTACCAGGTTCTGGTACATCTCTTCAGTTATGAATGGGATAAGAGGGGCAAGAAGCCTAGTAAGGGTAGTTAAACACACGAAAAGCGTTGAATATGCATTCACTTTGTCCTCGTCCTTTTCGCTCTTCCAGAATCTTCTTCTCGAACGCCTTACATACCATGTAGATAGCTCTTCCACGAATTTCTCTAGAAAACCTGCAGCTTTGAAAGGATCATAGTTGTCTAATTTGCCAGTAACATCTTGGATCAACATATTGAGCTTAGACAAGATCCAGCGGTCTAATGGTGAGGGTGGTCTTAAGTTCTGTAGCAATGGCTGCGGCGAGGATATTATCTTGTCAGGTGTCCAATGGTCTAGGTTTGCATATGTTACGAAGAAACTATAGATATTCCATAATGGAATCAAGAAACGTTTCTTAACATCGTCTGCCTTCTTGTATCCAAACAGCAAGTTGCTTTCTGGACGGCTTGTACAGTACATCCACCTCATGACATCTGCTCCCATAGTTTCGACAGCCTCATCAAACCATATCGCGTTCCCCCAAGACTTGTGCATTTCACGACCGTCCTCTCCTAGTACGTCTCCGTGACCAATGCATGTCTTGAACGGGGAGCATCCTTCAAGGATTGTGCTCATAGTTAGCATTGCATAGAACCAAGTTCGAAATTGCCCAGGTAGGGACTCAGAGACCAATTCTGCCGGAAACCATTCCATCCAGTATTCGCGGTCGTGGCGATAATCAAGTGTTGAATAGGCTACAATACCAGCATCTAGCCAAGGATTTCCAACGTCAGGTATACGGGACGCTAAGGCTCCGCATTCTGAGCATTTAATCTTAACAGCATCTATCCAAGGTCTATGGGGCGTGTGTCCTTCAAAGACTTTCCATCCTTCAACAGCTCGTTCCTCCAATTCTACTTTGCTACCTATTACTTCGAAGTTCTTGCATTTCGAACAGGCCCATATTGGGAGAGCTAGACCCCAATATCTCTTCTTTGATATCATCCAATCTTCCATGTTTTCAAGCCAGTTGAGTTCCTGCAAGAGACCAAACTGAGGAATCCATCTGACTTGTTTAGCGGATTCCATAATTCTATAGCGGAGGTTCTTCCCCTTTTCCTCTTCTGTGATTTGCTCAAATGGCTTACCAAGCCTCTCTCCCATACGTATAAACCATTCGTCCACCAGTCGGAAGACCAATTCGTTTCCACAACGCCAACATACGGGGTAGCGGTGTGTATACTCCTCGGTACTAAACAGCAACCCCTTCTTTTTCAGATCGTCAATTACAAGTGGAGCCGATTCATAGGAACTAACACCTGTGAACTTTCCAAATCCTTCTACGAAGACTCCATACTCATTCAGCGGCGACACAGCTGGCAAACCATAAATCTTCCCGAGTTCTAAGTCTTCTTTTCCACAGCCAGGTGCGATATGAACAATGCCTGTTCCTTCTTCCTCGCTTACTTCCTTCCACAATATCACGCGGTGACTTTTGACAGCTCCCATGTCCTTTTCAGCAGATAATTCATCAAATGGTCCATCATATGCCCAGCTTTCCATATCTTGACCCTTAAGTTCTTCAATTATCGTGTAATTGCCCTCAGGTAGTGTCCTTTTAGCGGTCATCTTGGACATGTACAAGAATTCATTTCTATACTTGACCTTCACGTATTCTAGGTCTGGATTTACTGCTGCGGCGACATTTGATGTCAAGGTCCAAGGTGTGGTGGTCCAGACGAGCAAAGATTCATTTGGCCTGTCACGAAGTGGAAATCTCACCATAAGCGCCACATGGGTCAATTCTCGGTACCCATCTGTTAAGATCTCGTGCTGTGAGATGCCAGTTGAACATCTAGGACACCAGGGCATAACATCTGCGCCTTTGTAAATCCATCCATTTTGTTGACACTTCTTCAAAAAGGTCCATATCATATAGTTGTTTTCATTAGAAAAGGTGAAGTATGAACCACCCAATTCGCGAGAACCCAGCTTTCCAACTATTTGTTCCACTGTGTCTTTGATGCGCCCATCTACTCCATGGACTGTTATCACTTGATCAGGATTCTTTAGACAATCTGCCAAGTAGCGGAGCTTATCTGGATCATCCCAATTCATCCAATAACCCAGTCTAATTGATTGTTCGGTTTGCATTGCAGCGCATCTAAGGGCTCTTTGCTTGCAGCGCTTGACGAATTTAGCTATGCCATAAGCCTCGATATCACGTTTTGACTTGAATCCGAGTTCTTTCTCAACTTCTACTTCGACCCAAAGTCCTTGGACATCGAAGCCGTTATGATAGCGGTCATAATACCCTCTCATAGATTTGTACCGTCGGAAAAGATCCTTGTAGGTTCGTCCCCACGCGTGGTGGACACCCATTGGGTTGTTCGCTGTTATAGGGCCATCAATAAATGACCAAGGTTTCTTTCTCTTGTTCAACACAAGGAGTTTGTTGAAAGCTTCCGTGTCAGCCCAGAACCTTAGGATTTTATGCTCGAGTTTCCGAAAGTCAACTTTGGGTTCCACTTCCTCAAACATCCTGATCACACCACAAATAGGGACATTCGTAATGCCAGTTTTGCATTTCTCGGTATGAAAAGCTTGTGCTTGTTAGTGATTCGTATGCTACACCGTGATGCCATCAAAAATCCTGAATGAGCCTTGAATTTCACGGTCGCCTACCATGTTAACACCATTGAATGGTTTGTGCGAGGCGCTTTAAATATGTTTGTGTGTGTTTCTAGCTCTTATTGCTGGTTCAAACTCGTATGAGAAATCGAAACATGTGGCAAGATTGAAGCAGCATTTACAGGATTCCTTGCCCAAAGACTGACAGAAAACTGCTTATTCTTTATGAGTTGGATGGTGCTCCGGCCGGGATTCGAACCCGGGTCGGCGGCTTTCTTCCGCGTGGCGTCGAGAGGCCGCCATACTTAACCGGACTATACTACCGGAGCAATGACAACTGTTTCTAGTTGAATTTTGAGATTTAAGCGTTATTCAGAGACACCAAAAATGGAACAATCCATAACTACGAATGATTCTTCGGAATAGCTTCAAATAGAACACAGCATGCTTTCGTCTTTCAAGTCTTAGACATATCAGAATTGAGTCTGGATATAACGTGAGCTTGTTCGGCTTGCTTAATGTGTTTCAAAAAAGGGGGGAGAAAAGTTTAGTATTCTTCTTCGCCGCCGTATCCGCCGGGTCCAGGTCCTGGTGGTCCTCCAGTTTTTGGCTTCGTAGAGGCAATGACATCGTCGATTCTCAGTATCATGGATGCAGCTTCTGCCGCTGACTTCATGGCCTGTTCTTTGACGCTTGACGGTTCAATCACTCCGTTCTTCTGCATGTCGATGATCTTGCCTGTGAACACGTTAACTCCCATTACGCGCCCGCTTTTCTTTTCGTGAGCTGCTCGAAGTCCTACAAGTATGTCGATGGGTTCAAGTCCTGCGTTCTCAGCTAGAGTTTTCGGTACCACTTCTACTGCTTCAGCAAAGGCTTCCACAGCAAGTTGCTCTCTTCCTCCAACTTTAGGCGCATAGTCACGAAGATGCTTGGCTATTTCAGATTCAATGGCGCCTCCGCCAGCAACGACCTTGTTGTATTCGATAACATCCGATATCACCGACAAAGCATCAGTCATGGCTCTTTCAGCCTCATCCACCATTCTCTCTAAGCCCGCGCGAATCAAAATCGCGACCGACATTGGGTTTTTGCAGCTTTCTATGAAAATCATCTTGTCCTCGCCAACTTTGCGCTCTTCTACGATCCCTGCGTTGCCTAGGTCTTTTGTCTTCAAATCGTCAATGTGCGTCACAACGCTTCCACCGGTTGCTCTTGCCAGTTTCTCCATGTCCGACTGCTTAACTCGTCTAGCAGCAAGAATTCCTTCTTTAGCCAAGAAGTGTTGAGCCATGTCGTCAATGCCCTTTTGACAGAGTACAGTGTTGGCTCCTGATTTCTTTATCTTTCCTACCATCTCTTTAAGCATGCGGTTTTCTTGGTCTAAGAAAGCTTTCATCTGCGTTGGGTCTCGAATTCTGATTTCAGCGTTGAACTCTGTTTTCTCGATTTCCAATGGGCAGTCAAGTAAGACGATTTTTGGGTTTTTGACTCGCTTTGGCATACCAGTGTGAACAACCTCTTTGTCGATAATCATGCCGCGGACAAGTTCGGTGTCGAAGAGGCTTTTGCCTTCTTTCTTTATTATTTGAATTTGGTCTATGTCTGCAACGTTTTTGTTTCCTCTTTGTTCAGTGACCTGTTGAACGGCGTCAATTGCGATTTCAGCCAGATGATCTTTTGCGGCGCCGACTGCCTTGCTTGCCATGGCTGTTGTGGCAACTTTCTTCAGGGTTTCGCGGTCTTTGAGGTCAACGGTTATTCCAGCTTTGGTCAAAGTGTCAATTGAGGTGTTTGCCGCTTTGCGGTAGCCGCTGACGATTACTGTTGGATGAATGTTTTGGTTTATCAGTTCTTCAGCTCTGCGTAGTAACTCACCGGCTAAGACCACTGCGGTTGTGGTGCCGTCGCCTACCATGTCGTCTTGGGTTTTAGCCACTTCAACAATCATCTTTGCGGCTGGGTGTTCAACTTCCACTTCGTCTAGAATGGCTGCGCCGTCGTTGGTTATTGTGATGTCGCCGAGGCCGTCTATGAGCATTTTGTCCATGCCGCGGGGACCAAGTGTTGATTTTAGAACTTCAGCGATAATGCGTGCTGCCATGATGTTGTTTCTCTGCGCGTCTCTGCCGCGTCTGCGACCTGTACCTTCTTTTAGGATCAAAACGGGTTGTCCGCCTTGAGTTGTTAAGTAAGCCATACCAAACCTCCAAACGATTTTCTAAGTCTAACTATGCAATTTTCCCCCAAAATATAAACTTTACCTTATCGTGTTCTTGAAGAGGTTTGTGTGCGCGGTGTCGTCTTGGAAGGAGACTTCGAAGGTTTTTGAGGGACTCTGTCAAAGGTAATGGAGGCACATCAAGGACGCTTAACTACTAGACAGTTCCATACAGATGATTGAGCGACGGTTCACGTTGTTTTGGTTATTGTTCCTTTTATAGAACATATCTCCATAAGTTTTAAGAATAATCTAACTGGATATGATAAGTCTACATGTTCTATCATACCGAGGTAGGTTGAGATGAAAAAAGCGAGAACACTGGGAAAGAAGAGTATCGTTTTAATCATGGTGCTTTGTGTAGCTATGCTGGTAAGATTTTCTGTGCCAAGCGTTCAAACACAATTGCCATGGCGGATTGAAGAAATCGGAAAGTGGACCACAGATATTGCCGTTTACAATTCGCTTGCCTTGGATTCCTTTGACAACCCACACATAAGCTACTGGGACAACACGCTCTTTGCTAAGGACTTGAAACATAAGTGGTGGGATGGAACCGGATGGGTGACTACGAACGTCGATCAAGACGCAGATGTCGGCAGGTTTTCTTCTATTGCTTTGGATTCCAACAACTATCCGCACATAACCTACATGAATTACACAAGTGGACAGTTGAAGTATGCACGGTGGGATGGAACAACCTGGCATAAGGAAAACATAGGCGTAGCAGGAACGGCAGGCCTCTCAGGAGGAGATTCTTCTATTGCTTTGGATTCCAATGACAACCCACACATAAGCTGGTGCAACCGGATCTATATGGACTTGTGGTATGCAACGTGGGATGGAGCAACATGGAGAAAGGAAGTGGTAGACGGAGAATTCCGAGAAGTCGGCGAACACAATTCGCTTGCTTTGGATTCCAACAACCGCCCGCACATAAGCTACTTCGATTTTAATGGGAAAAACTTGCGGTATGCGTGGTGGGATGGAGCAACATGGGTGAAGGAAAACGTAGACACACCAGGACATGTCGGCTGGTATACTTCTATTGCTTTGGATTCCGGTGACAACCCACACATAAGCTACTTCGACTTTTCACAAACAAGGTTGAAATACGCAAATCGGACCGGAGGAACATGGGATTACGAGCCCGTCGATTCAGCCGGAGACGTCGGTCGTTTTTCTTCTATTGCTTTGGATTCTGGTGACAACCCACACATAAGCTACTTGGAGATAGATCCCGATTTCGTTCTGAAATATGCTTCAAGAATAGGTCCAGCATGGAGCGTTGACGAGGTTGATCCACTAGAGGATTTCACAGGTACGGATTATCCTAGTAAGGTGTATTCTTCTATTGCATTGGACTCTGGTGACTACCCACATATAATCTATGCCGACTTGTGGTGGGACGGGACTCATAATTGGTACTTGAAGTATGCTACTACCGCCCCGGCAAATCAGCTTCCCGTAGCCGATGCAAACGGACCGTATGCTGGAACCAAAGGACAGCCAATAACCTTTGATGGTTCCGGCTCCTACGATCCGGACGGCACCATAATCAGCTATGAGTGGGATTTCGGCGACGGAAACCAAAGCACTAGCATGAACCCTACGCACACCTATGCCTTAGTGGGCACGTACCCGGTTTCGTTAACCGTTAGAGACAACCATAACGCACTAGACACAGGCTCCACAACAGCTGAGGTAACCTACCATGAAGTAGCTGTCGTGGATGTTGTCCCTTCAAAAACTATAGTCGGTCAGGGCTACACAATGTCTGTCAACGTGACCGTTGAGAACGGAGGAGCTCACACTGAAACCTTCAGAGTCATCCTCTACACTGGACCCGACCCAACACCCACACAGTGGGAAACGTTTTGGAGTATGGGGGACGTGAACAGAGACGGATACATCAACGGCACTGATGGCGAACTCATCTTCGACGCTTATGGTTCATATCCTGGACATAAAAAGTGGAATCCAGACGCTGATCTCAACCAAGACTTGCTTATAGACACGTTTGATGTGCTGATATTTGCGTCCAACTCTGGTTTGGACATGTGGACCCATTTCTGTACTATCACGGATGCACAGTGGGAAACGTTCTGGAGTATGGGAGACGTGAACAGAAACGGATACATCAACGACGCAGATGGAGATCTCATAACGGCTGCCATGGGTTCAACATTCGGTTCCCCCAACTGGAATCCTGACGCCGACCTCAGTCAAAACGATGTCGTAGATTCAACCGATCTTCTGATATGGGCAACGAACTCGGGGTTGGACATCTGGACATACCTTTCATTTGATGGAAAACGTCTCCAAACGCAGCCAGTAGTTGACCTAGCGGCTGGAGCCTTCACAACCCTCACGTTCACATTGCATACAACAGGCGTACCGTATGGCTACTACACAATGTGCGCTTACGCCAGTCCCGTGTGGTATGAAGTCGACAAGACCAACAACACTCTAGCCTTTGGTCCTGTGATGGTAACGATTCCCGGCGACGTCAACGGCGACCGCACTGTCGACATCTTTGACATCGGCGAAATCAGCGCCCACTGGTACCCTGGTCCACCCATTGGTCCTTTGGGCTACGACCCGAACTGCGACATCAACAACGACGGCGCCGTAGACATATTCGACGTAGGCATGGTCAGCGCCCACTGGGGAGAAAGCTGGTAGCATCACAAGAATCAACTCCTCCTTTTTATCCATGTATGCCTGTTACAATTCGAGCGCGCGCGAAGCTCATGTATACGTACGAGTCATCTGGGTTCGTATAAACTGGAATAGTCGCACGTTTAACTTCACTTTAAGATTCTCACGTTTTTGCTTTGGAGTAGGAGGGAATAATAAACACGAAGAATTAATAAGTAGGAGTTCGTTGTCTCATAGGAGGTTTCAGCATGCAAGACGAGTTCGCCATTAAATATGAACCGTTCAAAGAAATAATCATCATGGAATACACAAGGTTTCAAACTCCCGACCTTCTTGCACGTTTTCTAAACGTAGCTGCTGGAGGAAAACCAACAGGCGTCTACTGGGCTGATGGCGTAGCCTTCTTCTACTATCCGATATCGACCTCCACAGACATCGCCACAAAAGCGTTGATCGAGGAGAAAAGAGTATACTGGGCCTTCGTCAGCTACGCGATAATGCCAGATTACCGTCCAATAATTGAAACCAAAGAGAAGATAATGGTTCCAGTCATCGATATGAGCCAAAGCCCAATGTTCCAAAAGGTTGCCAAATGGCTGAAAGACCGCTCCCAAGCATGAAAAGTGCAAACTACGTTTTGCTCGTTTTAAACTTCTCCATATACTGCTCGAAACTGCCCGTTTTCTTAAGATATTGCCCGTAATTGACTAGTGCAACTACAGCTCTCGCCGCGTCTTCAGGCGAAAAGTAGGAAGGAATCCCTTGCTTGTCAAATCTAAACCGGATGTACAAAGCCATTTCAGTCTCACCTATATCGCAAGCAACAACAGGCTTAGTGTAATTCCTCGCTAAACTGGCTATGCGGTCTACAAAATCCTCCTGTAAAGCTGGCGCATGATGCAACCCGATAACAATTACACTGTGAATTTCAGGATCTTCAAGAAGAATTTTCATTCCATCAACAAACATGTCCGACGTAACAGAACCCGTGAGGTCAAGAGGATTAAGATTAGTTGCAAAAGAGGGAATCTTGCCAGCCTTCTTTAAAGCTTCAAACTTCGCAATTGTTTCATCGGAAAACTTTCTCACATGGACATCCCGAGATTCGCATTCGTCAGCTGCCATGATAGCTGGACCACCCGCACTTGTGATAATGGCCACGTTTCGGCCTGCAGCCGGGGGTTGAAACGCCAAGGCTTTGCCTGCATCGAAGAACTCTTCCATGTCCTTTGCTCTTTGAACGCCGACTTGCATGAAGACGCTGTCGTAGACTCTGTCTGACCCTGCAATGGCTCCAGTATGTGATAAAGCAGCACGTATTCCAGCCTTGGTTCTGCCTGACTTTATGGCAACAATCGGTTTTTCCCTCGTCACTCTTGTGGCAACCTTCATGAATTCTCTTCCTGCCTCAATGCTCTCGGCATATAAAAGGATGACACGTGTCTGCTCGTCGTGGAGAAGGTATTCCAGCATTTCCGGCTCATTTACGTCAATCTTGTTTCCAAAACTCACAAACTTGCTCAAGCCAAGTTGGCGACCTGCGAGATAGTCGAGGGCTGCGACACCGAAGGCTCCGCTTTGGGTGACAACGGCCATTGGGCCTGGCATCGGACGGGGTGTGGCAACCACTTCATCTCCAGTTGTGAGAACCTTGGTTTCAGGTAGAAAGAGCATGTCGACGCCTGTGGTCGAATCGTAAACTCCTAGGCAGTTGGGTCCCAAAACTCTGATTCCCGCCTTTTCAGCTGTTGTTTCCACTTGCTTCTCAAGTTCGTGTTTCCCGATTTCACCGAAGCCGCCGCTGATAATGGCTACTGCTTTGGTTTTCTTGGTGGCTGCGTCTTCCATGATTTTCGGAACAGACTTTGCTGGAATTGAGATTACGACTAGTTCAACTTCTCCTGTGATTTCGGTCAGCGACGGATAGCATCTATACCCAAGAATCTGTTTTTCATGCGGGTTAACGGGATACAATTCTCCTTTGAAAACTCCTCTTCGCTTGTTGTCTGCAAAGTTTTTGAAGATGACATGTCCAGCTTTCATGATCTTTCGAGAGGCGCCGACAACCGCCACTGAGTTTGGATTGAAGAACTTGTGCATTTGCTCGATTACTGAATTCATCAGGTCCCCTCTTTACAAAGGTTAGATTAACGTGTCCCGCAAATTATTAATTGTTCGGGTTTCTTTCAGAGTTTATCGAAAGATAATCAAAAATATCCTGAGTTAAGGGGTTGGGCAACATGAGGAAGGAACTGATAGCACCGTGTGGCATGGTTTGTTCTGTTTGTAGTGGCTACCTTGCTTTGAAACACGATGTTAAGGAAAAAGGAGTGAGAATGGCTTATTGCAAGGGTTGCCGACCTAGAAACAAAGAGTGTGCTTTTCTCAAGAAGAGATGTGAATTGCTTCTGAACAAAAATGTGGAGTTCTGCTATGAATGTGAAGATTTTCCCTGTAAGAACTTGAAGCACATTGATAGCCGTTATCAAACTTTCTTCCACATGAGTTTGATTGCCAATCTTCAATTCATTCAGGAACATGGAATAGACGAGTTTTTAGAGAACCAAAGGAAAAAATGGCAATGTCCTGATTGTGGCGAAGTACTCTGTTGTCACAACGGAATATGTTTTAACTGTGGTTTGGAAAAACTGAAAAAAAAGAAAAAGCTTTACCGATGGGAAGATTAGCTGTTTGGGGTTTGGGTGTGGATTAAAATTATATTGTGTGAGGAGTCAATGTATGGCACGGAAGGATAGAACATGGTTGAAGTGTTAGTTTTGTGCTATTCCCGAACCGGCAGAACCCAAGCTCTAGCAGAGGCTGTAGCCGAGGGCGTTGAAATCGTTGAAGGAGCGTCAGCTGAAGTGAAGCGTGTTGACTACGCAACTGTTAACGACTTCATTTCTTGTGATGCTGTAGCCTTTGGGTCTCCAAACTATTTCAGCTATATGGCTGGGCTCATGAAGGACTTTTTCGACAAAGCATTGAGCATAAGAGAGAAAGTGTCAGGTAAACCAAGTGCAGCATTCACTTCGGGTGGTGGCTCAAGCAACTCTGCTCTGTTAAGCTTGGAAAGGATGATCTCTTCCTTTAGACTTGAGAAAGTGGCTGATGGCGTGGTCTCCCAAGGCGAGATAGGTGAAGAAGATCTAAGAGCTTGTAAGAAACTTGGAGAGACTCTGGCAAAACGGGCACTTGAAAGAGCTGAAGTGCCCAAGGATTAAACCAGAAACACACGCGCTCATGGAGAGACTAGGTCATTTATGTGTGGAAACAACACATAGATATGCAGCATTGTGCCTGCATGGCATAAACAAAAGGGGTCGTGGTGGTGCTATTTAACGGATTTACCCCTTGACCGACTTAGCTTTTTCATCAGTCTTCGGTGATCCAAACACCAACCAACTGTTGCTGTTACTGTGATTCCAGTCAGAGCTATCAGCAGCAAGTTGTGAGGGATGTTGGATTGTTCTGATGGTGGGTCTATATGAAACTCCACTATGTCTGCTGCAGTTCCTGGAGACACGACCTGTGCGTATGCGAGGTAAACTCCTTTCATCAAGTCAAGGTTTTTAATTGTGTCTTCAGTTTCCCACTCATAAACTCCCGGGATCTTTTCGTCCATCGTATCTGAAAGCCACGATTCTCCACTCGGATTGAATATTTGCAGAACTACATTCGCATTTGAGACTGGTTCCATTGTGTTAGCATCTGTCACCAAGGCAGTGAGTCGAATTTTGATTTTTTCTCTGAAGAGGTAGTCAAGCTCTCCTGAGAGTTTAATGTTGACTGCTCGTTGAATTACCGTTACATCAGCGACCAGGCTGTCAACCAGATCATCGTTGTCCGTGACCGTGAGTTTTACCGTGAATGTTCCAGGTTCCGAGTAGCTATGGCTTGTAATCATGCCTTCAGCGGAAGTATCATCGCCGAAATCCCATTCATACATTTCGATTGTTCCGTCATAATCGTAGGAGTCAGAGGCATCGAAAACTACGACTTCGCCGACGGATGGAATAGAAGGGTCATATGTGAAGGCAGCAACAGGAGTAAGTCCCTCAGGCTGTTCGTAATACATTGTAGACCAGAGGTCGACGCCGTAGTTTGTGTTGACCCACCATCCTCTTAGCCATGTTGAGCGAGCGAATTGTAGGGTAGGATGCCACCACACCATGTATGTTAAGGCTTCGTTTGCCAATGTGTTCATTGCGTCGTTTTTCTCTAGCAGTGTCATCAAGTCGCCAGCTTCATCTGCAGCAACGGCTTCATCGTAGAGAGCGTCGAGTTGGGTCAGATTCCAGAGATTCCAAGAGAAATACGTTCCTGTCGACAGATACATGGGGGCTAACCAGTTGAGCACGTGGTTGTAGTCGCAGATCCAACCACCCATGTACGAGTCGATCAGATGGCTTGAAGCCAACATATATTGCTGTCCACTTGGAACAATGACAACATTGAATCTTATGCCCAGATCCTTTTCTTGAGCTATTGAGTTGAGATTATCTGCCATTTGTGTCAGAACTTGCTGGAATTGATCAGCTCCTGCTTGCACATAGAACTCAACAACCTTCGGATGAGCAAAGTCAGATCCAAATGAATTGTCAATTCCAGCCACTGAATGCCCAGTGTAGTTTGTGAAGGTGGTCAAAGGATTCGCGTTTGCATGCAAAAGAAGCTCCTCAACCCTTGTCAAGTTGTAAGAAAATGCAGGCTCGACATCAGGATTGTGTGAGCCTGATGGAAACGTCCCTGGTGGAATGATGTTGTTCGCCAAGATGCCTAGCCTATTATTTGCGTAGACATTCATGAATTCCATATCAACGGAACATGAGACTGCCATCCTCAATCTCCAATCAGAGAAAGGCTGCCAATCTCTAAGTGACCCCTCAGGGTTAGTAACATTGGTGTTGAAGCAAAGCCACCATGTTGTAAACTGGGAGAAGGGCCCATGTTCAACTACGCCTGAGATTATTGATTCAAGAATTCCTTCGTCAATCCATTTGTCGTAGTCAACCACCTGAAATATGTTAGCCGTGGGAACTGCTACTCCTGTAGCTGTTCCAGCCTCTAGATCGAGTAGCCTTGTGGCAAAGTTTGGAACGTACTTATACTCAATTGTTTCAATTCTCGTTTTGCCAGGTGGTGGCAGATTCATAGAATTGTTGGCTTCATCGAGTGGGCCTCCCCAGTAGTCTTCGTAAGCTTGCAACGTGATTGTGTATGGAGTGGTGGTCTCAACGCTTTCTACATAGTAGGGGCCTGTGCCTATCTCCCAACCATCCTCAGGAAGAACTAGGCTGGTATCTCCCTTGCCTGCTATATTCACGAAGTACTTGGTGTAGTTTCCATCCCAAGTTCCCCAACCTGGGTTAGCTGAATACTCCATCTCGACCGTGGAAGTCGGCGAGATTATGGCTGCCCATGGACCTGTTAGAATTGGGTAGAACTGAGTTGTTGGAGTCATGATGTTCAATCTAACTTCGTAATTGCCAAGTATTTCAACGAAGTTTTGATCCAAGACGGCTTTGACCCACGTTGAATCATGTGCTTGCGGGCCCCCAAGGGTAGAGCTTAGACTTTTATCAAGCAATTGTTGAGTCATCCATGCTGCTTGACTTCCATGAACGACTCCGTCGCCGCTACACCCATCAATGATTAGTAGTCGGTTGAGGCTAAACCAAACGGCTGTCGCGTTAAAGGGTGTTCCATCCTGGAATGTTATGTCTTGGCGTAAGGTGAAGTTGTATTGTTTCTGATCGGTGCTGATTGTGGGCTCGTTTTTAGCCAACCACGGGATAATCTTGCTGGCGTTATCCCTCTCATACCAGAGAAGCATTTCAACAGAATGCCACAGCGTCCAATAATCAAACTGATAGTATGAAACATGAGGGTCAAGCCATTGGTAAGTGGCCCCAGTCTCGTATATCAGCTCATTCTCTATCACAAAGGATGGAACAGAATTCTCCTCAGCCATTACATCAGAGACTGATCGAGATTCTGGAGTGTTCAATGTTAACCCAAACATACTTAGCAACAGCAGTGTCAGCATTATTCCCAATACTTGTTTCAATTCTCCTGATTCTCCTCTCTAGACTAGTTTAATATGTGCTATAACCTGAATTTATGACTTGTGAAAGAATTCTCTACATGGATCAACCTGATGAATAATCAAATCGTCTATGTGGCTTACGTCCCAGAATAACTATAGGCTTGTGTTCTATTTTGTCCAGCATTTCCCAAGTTGAGTTGGTTAAAGCAACATTGAAGGTTTCCGCCATATCCCAAACTGTTCTTCCAGCGCCAAATCCTCGTGCTCTGTTAGCTATCTCCGCAATAGCAAGAGCTTTCTCTGTGCTGAGTCTAGAACCCACGAATGCAATAGGTGTAGAACGACGTTGCAGTTTGAAAAGCCTGCCAAATATGTAAGCAAGCGCTCCCCCAAAAGAATGAATTCCTCGGAATGGCTTCGGACGGGGGGTGAAGTGGAAATTCCCCAATGAATACGTCTTATCTGTGTCAATTATCATAACTGCAACATTCCTGCCTAACTCTGTGCGTATGAAGTTCCGTATCTGTTGAGCCACTGCTTGAGCATCCTTCAGAGGAAAACTCACGTAGGAATATGGCAAATTACTTCCATCAATTGCTCCTTCAGAACCATGCATCAACGCTTGGAAAAATCCAGCATATTGAAGTGCAACCTGCTTGTGAGCGCTTCCTTCACAAATTGGATAATCTCGGCAACGCCCAATTGTCTTTTTCCTGAGGTGGCACAGCGGACCCAAAACGTAGCCCCAAACCAGACGCATCCAGTATTTGGCTAAGAATCGAGCCAGCAAGCGGGGACGTGTATTGCTTTCGTCTAGAATGTTGCCCATTGCGGTTGAGATTGCCTTCTCAGAAATCGTTACAATATCTCCGTCCGCTGTTTTTCCTCTGATAGAGTTGACAATCAGGTGAAAAAAGTCTTCACCCGGCTTCCAATAGGGCGTTGCAATCGCCACTTTCTTGTGTTTGTAAGGCACTTTCATCCCATGCGTTTTAATACCAGAATTCCTATTGCATTTACTTCAAATAAATGCGTGCAACACCCATCGCCTAGCGTGCTGGGTAGACCATGTGAAAAATGAAACCTTAAGGAGAAGTCACTGAAATGCCTGAAAAACCAAACAACGAAGAAACCGTAGATATTTTTGGGCTTCTTCATGACGTTTCTGAGAGTAAGAAGGAAGAGACGAGAGCCGAGCTTCTTCAATCTGTTGGTGTGAAGGAGATTTTTGAAGAGGGTAGCATTAAAATTGATATGAGGACATGTAAAGGCGTAGAGTGCAAGTTTTGCATAGAAGTGTGCCCGACTAACGCCCTTTACTGGACGAATGGCGAGGTTCGTATCATCGAAGAGTTGTGCGTACATTGCACGTCATGTGTTCTCAACTGCATGGTTGACAATTGCATAGAGGTCAAGAGAAAGCGGCCAAACGGGAAAACAGAAGCTTTCAGCAACCCACAGGACATTCTGATTCTTCTCGGCAAAATCAATTCGCGAGACAAAGTTGAGGCGATAAGGCTGCTGTTTCCAGACGAAGAAGCCTACTTGAAAAGGTATGGTTAGCACACTTTCAACTAGTGAGGGAAGATTGGTTCAAGAAAAGGCTCAGACTTCTTGGCTTTTTCGTTTGGTAACATACATAATCTCTCTGTGGGCTACGTATCCCATCTGTTGAAAGAGCTCAACTGATTCTTCGTTTGGGGTTTCAATCAGCGCACAGAAGATTGCTGATCCATGTTTTTCTAGGGCTTCTTCAACGTGACTAGTTAGTTGTTGAGCTATTCCTCGCCGTCTATAGGCAGGGTCTACAGCTAAGCGATTTATCCACCCTTTCATTCTGCCATCATAACTGCCGATCACGACACCCAGAAGTTCGCCTTCATGGAAGGCGCCGATGAAGAAATCTGGAAAGGCTTTCATCTGCCTTTCGATCATGTGCTTGCTATCTCTACCTCTCGGTTTGAAGGGTAAACCAGCATGCTTCCAAAGCTCAACTATAGCTTCATAATCTTCAATTGTGAGCGTTCGAATCTCTGTATGCTTCAATCTCTTGGCCTCCACGTTAAACAGTCAATCGTATTTTATAAAAACACGCGTTCAAAACAGATAAAGGAAACGGACCTATTAGAACGTAAAAGCCTGCATTCAGATTGTCGCCCCCAAAACTGTCTACTTATATCGTAAGATTTAATACATACTTTCAACTATTTTCTAGTAGTAGCTTGGCCGCCAATATGAATAATTGGTTTATGAAGGGGAGCATTTATGCCCATAGAAAAAGCAAAATTTGAAGCCGGGAAACTCCACAGCAACGTAGAAGAAGATATCGTTTCCTTTCTGAAGGAACGCGAAGAAAGAGCCTTCACCTCCCAAGAAATAATGGGCGGGGTACATCTCCACACAGACTTCAGCACACCTGAAATCGCCAAAATGTCAACCTTCACCATAGCAGACTTCACATCACTTCTTCATGACTTGATGCGGAAAGGAAAGGTGAAGATGAAGATTGTGAATGGGCGAATGTATTTCATGGCGGGCAAGGGCAGCGCCAAATGTCCTAAGTGTGAAATAGAGGTTGCAGAGCCGAAGAAGACCTGGAAGATGGCTGGGCGCCCAAACAAGAAAGGTAACAGAGTGCAACTCCATATAGGGCTTTATCACTGCCCGAAGCATGGAGCCTTCAGAACGGTTTTAGGCAAACGAAAGATTTAGCCGTGACTTTCAAAAGTGCTTTGACAGTATAATTGCAGTTGATGGCAGATAGAGGACGAGAAAAATCAACTTATCGCCATTTTTCTGTGAGGAATTTTGGGATTTCAGAAGAATCTCTAGGTCCGACTAGGACTTCCCAGCCGCTGAGTTCTTGAATCTCTCCGCTTAATCGCGCTGCTTTGCCAGGTATGATCAGTTTCCTATGCTTCACTTTTTCTCCAACTTTTGTCGCCTTGAGGACTTCTGCTACATTTTCGGCAGTGAGCTTTCTGCCAGCTACAGAAGTGTCAACTGCATGTCCTTCAGTGTCTGCAACGATGAGGTAACAGCTTAATCCGTTGGATTCGATGTCTGAGGCTACAGTGTAGTAGGTGAGAGCAAAGTTTGTCGTGAGCATCACAGGAGAGGTTTCATCCAGCTTGCCAAATTCGCGCAGTCCTGGTTCAACCGCAACTGGCTTTCTGGGATCCGTGTAGATGTTTTCTCTCAGGAAGACATTTGGGAGGAGCACCCATCCTTTTGCGCTGTGCATAATCAGCAGGTCAGCGTACCGTGTGATCAGCATGGAAGCGGTGTAAGCTTCGTTCCACATGTTGATCTCTGGAGCCCCTGCTTTCTGTGTCCAAGCCACAATTGGGGTGCCCATCAACGGAAAGCCGCTGAGTTCATCTCCTCTCTTACATGCCATACGCCGAATCATTGTGAAATTGACAATTGTATCCGCTAACCCTTCAGGAGGGAATGTTCCTGGGTCTAGAACCAAGTCTTTTACACCGAAGTCAATCAGAGTTTTGACTAGAGACCGTAGAAGCTTTGGGTTGTTTGGAGCGAAAACTGCGAGCGGGCAATCGTACATCACTGATAACTCAGCCATGTCTTTCCAATTGCTATCTGTCGCAGCATAGATGAGCGGTCTAGCCTTGGGTAGAGCCATTAAGCCAGCTTCCACTATTTCTGGGCTGAATGAACAGAGCGTCAATGGAAGCTTCGTGTTGGTTGCAACCTTTTTCACTGCCGCTTTGAACTTGGCAGGATCGTTTGAGGTCGACCTTACAGCTATCATGTCAAGCTTTAATTCCCGACCGATGTAAGTATAAGAGAATCCTTCGGTTTTCTTTAATCTATCCAGAAGCTCACTTTCAGGCATTTCATCTGTCACGTCTATGGCGATGACTGTAGGGTTTGTATATGTGAGTTCATGACGATACATTACAAGTTTGCCGCCGATCTTGACTGCATTTTCGCCAGTGCCGATTGTTACTTCTTTAACTGGAGGCTTAAGCATCCCCCAGAGCTTCTGGTATTTCTTGGCATATTGCTTTTCTTCTAAGAGCGGAGTGCAAAGTTCAAGTGCGAGTTCTCTGTTCACAAGTTTGGTGGCAAAAGCCATGCAGTTCTCTTGTCCGCATTTCTTGCAGTTGGTTCTTGGAAGTAGCATGTAAACGTCTATTGGACTGAGTTCCCTTGCACCTGTTTTGATGACTTCTTTTTCAGTCATGGTTCTCACTTCTAAATCTTGAGAGTAACCCAGTCACTGATTAGCTCAGGCTTGCCTCTGCCCATGCCCGCTGTTAACTCTCTGACAACGTTCTTGAGGGTTTTAACCGCCGCAGGATGCATCATCATGAAGATGTCAACCCCAGCCAGCAGAAGTGTCAGCGCCGTGACAGTTTCCCACAGAGGTCCTCTCAATTCGCGTGGACCCCATTCAGGCGCCATTTTCAGCCAAGCCTCTCTTGCGCCCCATGCGTTGGTGGTGCCCGATGAAATCGGTTGCTGAAGTTCTGGGTCTCCCATTAAGCCAGCGAGGCGAGCACGTTCCATTATGGTGAAGGCATAGTCAAGTCCATATCCGAGTGCTGCAGTGGTTGTATCCATTACTATTCGCTCTTTTGGAAGGAACTCAAAGAGCTTGCGGTTCAGCTCTCTTGCTTGGTTAAGGTCCATGGATGTGAATGCAAGTGCCACGTGCCCATGTTTCTGAATGATGTTCGCTGTTTTTCCTATGTCCATGTCTAATGTTACTGTGCTAATTAGCGCCTTTTCCCCTTCAGCCACCGCTGCTACTTCTTCGAAGACCTTTAGGTCTTTTTGTGGATCTCCACTGCCTCCTATGACAATGGGCACGTCTACAGCCTGAAGAACGTTCTCAACGGTTTTCGCAGCCTCTTTTGGAGATGTATCCTTGATAAGTGGATCGGTACTAACCAGATGAAGCGTAATCATGTCTGCCTCAAACTTGTCTACGGCAAGTTTAGCCCATGCCGCTGGGTCCTCTACAACTTCTCGGAAGTGCATCTTGACAGCTTTTGCCAAGGGAACTTTTGTATCGAAAACGTCGAGAGTGATAACTGGAGGATGAGGTGTTGGACTCTCGAAGAGATAGTAGGCTGGAGACTTCTCTCCACCAATGATTACTGATTTTCCACGGGTTCCTCCTTCGCTTTTTGTGGCGCCAAGCTTGACCTCTGCGATTCTGTCTGGATAAGTCTCAACAGGAGGAGCAAAGTCTACTTGTACAACTTCCTTTGGTTTAGCCTTTGGCGGAACAATTGCAGCTGATACCTTTGGTGCAGCTACTGTGCCAGGTTGTATCCATATCTCTAAGTCTCCAAGTTCCATATCTACGTCTTCAAGTTCCACCTCTTCGAACTTGCTAAGCAAATCGAATAGTTCTGGATTAAACTTGAGAGCAGTATCACGTTTCGCCTTGTCTTTTTCGACGTCTCCCAAGTTTTCACCTCTTCTTCTTTTTCTCGGCTTCTATTGCTCGAATGATGACTTTTCTTGCGCGAATCTTGGCGTCTTTGAGGATTATTTTGAACCCGCCAGCTGCTATGGGTACTCCTGCCAGTTCCGGAATTGGGACACCTGAGATCTCTTCCTTCTCTTCAGCAACAACTTCATGTGGTTTGGCTTTCCAGCGTTCCACAATTGGATGCCCTTTGCCTTCGAGAAAGCTTTTTAGCTCTTCGATGTTCTTGGCTTCGTTTTCAGTTGCTACTTTGTCTACTAGTTCCTTTGGCATGAAGTTCTTTACTCGCTCTTTGACTGACGCTGGCAACCAAACTACACGGTTCCAGCCACCGTCAGCTTGAAGGAACTTTGGCGATCTCACATATTCGATCGATATACCATGGAAGCCATCCACCTGTCTGCCTCCAGCCGTGGAGTCAGCTAAGCTGGAGAATGGCAGCCCGTTTACGGTCACATCCTTGAATCCTCTATCAACTATTCCGAAGCCGTCTACTTCGGGAATGAAGAAGGCGGTCCCCTCGAAGCAGCCGCATGAAGTATGGGGGTAGCCAAAACAGGTGTACAACCACACTCGATCAACGGCTCCTAAAGTCTTCTTTTTGACAACTTCGTTGACACCGGCATACTCGCCTTTTTCGGGATCCAGCAACTCTCCCTTTGGAACTGCGAACACTGGACCTTTCGGGTCTACTCGCGCCGAAGCTCTGCCATCGAACCAGCTTATTGATCCGCAGTTGGAGTACCTTTGGGGGGTGATCACACATACGTGGGTGGGTGCAAAGGATTGACACAACGTACAGCCATAGAAGGTGTCAACGTCTTCGTCTTTCATTCCTCTGGCTTTAGCGTCACGAGCGTCATAGATCTTCATAGCTTGCTCCCAGATTGGCTTAATCTTCGCAGGATCAGTCAAAAAAGTGACCTGTATCTTCTCAATGAATGGCAGCTCGCTTTTGAAGAGCTTTATCAAGATCTTTCCAAGGTAGTTGAAAGAGTTTAGGCCTTTCTGGAAGGATTTCTTGCTTAGCCGCATCCAAATATCGTATCGTTGATTTACGTGCATTATACCTTCGACGAAATTGCAGTATTCGTGGATTCGGCGTTCAACAACGCCTTCAAGGTCTTCTTCGAGTTCTTTTCCAGCGACTTCGATGTAGATGCCTAGTGGGTTGCTGCTTCCTTCTTTCATGTCCTTGATGTCTGGGCCAATTATTTTGATCTTTTCGTCTTCGACTTTATCTAGGGGTTTGACTCTAACGAGTTCGAACTTGGTGTTTATACGTTGTCCTCCGAGCTCTACTTGCATGTCTTTGTATCGGATTCTTTCTCCTTCGTAGATCACTCCGACTTCTACTGGGATGTCTTCAAACATTGACATTTTCTCATTTTCCTCCTAACTTGTTCAATATTACTTCAAAACTTTGATTCCAATCCTTAACTGAGAGATTGGGGAGAGACCAGGTTGCGTGAGGATTATAGAACCTGTCTAGGCTTATGGTTTTGAGTTTTGTGGAGAAATGTTTCAGCGAGGATAAGATTACAAACTCCATGTAGTACGGAAGTCCCATGAACAACGCGAGATCATAGGGACCTGTTCCGTCTAAGCCTTTCCATTCTGGATCTTGGAGTCTATTGCCGATGTCCATCGCAGACATCCAAGCAGCGGGCTGAAAACCCTTCTTTAGAAATTCAGTTATCAAGTGTGCTGTGGCAACAACAGGGATTCCAGCGGTCTTGCTCAAGCGAATTGCAAAATCAATCATTTTGACACTGTCCGAATAATCCACAGCCGCGTGATGCCCAACGACAAGGATGGGACGCTTCGCCCTCTTCACCATTGCAACCACAACTTCAGGCTTCAAGATGAGGAGAGCCTTCTTCGGACCAGCGATCTCAGCTGTCTGCCATGGTTCTGCTTTTGCACCCATGCTACTCACCTCTCTTTCTGATGAGCCTCGGTAAGAGTGTTGGGTCTGGGATTCTTCTTTCTTTCCATCCCTTTTCCTCTAAGATCTTGAGAATCTCGTCCTTCATGGTGATTGGTATATCAGCCTTGTTTCGGACATAGAGATGTATATCATCAGGCATGACACCGTAAAGGCGCTTGTGCAAGTCAATGTAATGGGTCAACTTTATGGCGCGACCCTTGATAGTGTCGTTAGGTCTCATACAAAGCTTCGCTATCAAAACAATAGCTTCCTCCTTAGTCTCAGCCGTAGTAAACAGATGCTCAGGAGCTGGACCTCCATAAACCTTGTCACCGGTTCTGGCGTCATATACGTACCAATCTTCATCTTTGTCTTTTCTGCCAAGTAGCATGCGTCGATATTTAGATCCGTGGGGGCCAACGATTACAGGTATTCCAAGTCTCCAGACGCCTGAGGCTATTGAAGCGGCCTTTTGAGAGTAAGCTCCCCATGCAACTCCCACTGCGCCAACGCGGTTAAAGATGTAATCAGCGATTTCCTCGTAGTTAGCCCGCAATTTTCTCTTTGCGAAAATGTTGGCGATTTTGATGGCTGCTCCGGCTATGTGGGCATTGGAAACGCATGAACCTACGTTAATGATGCCGCCTGCCTCAAAGGAACCCGGGTATTTTTCATAGAGGGTCTTTCCCTCCTCGTCTTTTACCATGGCTATGGACATTGCCGCACATCCTGATGTGATAATGATAAACCTACGCTTCGCGAATTCTTCTGCAATCTCCGCAACCTCCTTTCCGCTGTGGGGATAATTGGAGCATCCTACTAGGGCCACCACTCCAGGAATCTCACCTAGCACAATGGGTCCGCCAACTTCTCGTATCTCGACGTCTGAGATTGCACCTCGTCCAACACGCATCTTGAACTTCTCTCTCCACAACTGTTTTTCGCCAGCTTTCACCATAAAGCTATGCAATGGAAAGTCGTTGGGGCAAGCGCTATCACAACGGGCGCAACCGACGCAGCTCTCAAGTATCTCTGCCAGTGGATTAAGGTCGCCCTTGGCAGCTGCTTTGATTGCTTTGGGGATGGGTTGATTGTTTGGGCAGGCGCGCATGCACTCGTTGCATTCTGTGCATTCTTGGGCGGCTCCAATGATTTCTTCTATTTTGGGGATAACTTTGAGTTTCTTTCTCTTTGGAGCAACGGCTATTACGGTTTCAACTGCGACTTCTCCAACTTTGTCCGAATCCAGAATTAGGGCTCCTGGGACTTTTTCTTCCAGCAGATCCGCTATGACCTCTTTCGGTGAGCTTTTGGTTCTATCTTCGAGTCCTAGACAGTTTTGCTGACTTGAAGCGATTACTGGTGCCTTGATTTTTTGTGCTTCGATCAACGTGTCTGCTCGTATGCACTGTTCGTCTACAACGATTAGATCTGCTAGTCCACTTCTAATGTAGCGCAATTGCCAAGATATAGGACCGATTACCTTAGCTGCAGAGCTGTACCTTGTGATGTCGTGAGCAGTGCAGCATATGCCTACAACCTCAACTGCGCCCAGTAATCCTTTGTCGGTTAAGTAGTCTATTATTCCCACAGATGAGGGCACGTTGTGACCGATGACAAGAATCGTAGGCTTGGAGATGTCTGCTACACCAAAGCCTAAATCAGCAAGAGGAGCTTCTGGGTCAGCCTTCGGAAAACCATAGACTGAAATCTGCGCTATGTCCGCAACTTCCATGCCAACTTGGTCTACCATCCCTGCGTGAAGAACTTTGGACTCAAAATCTAAGTTACTTCCCTCTTGTCCAGTGTGAGTGGCCGCGAGCAGAGTTGTAACCTGCTCCTCGCAATAGTCAAGGATATCCTCAAGGTCTTTGAGCGTTTTAGGTCTGATGCCGCAAACCAAACGTGTCACTGGAGCTTCTGCTTTTATGTTTAGGCCTCCGACATCGATGGGACTGTTACTTCCATATTTCTCCGTGAGATGTTCGACTAGGTGTCTCGCGTGAGAAATATGGGTGGCCGCTCCGATGCAGCAGGCGAGTAGAACTATACGCGACTGTTGGGCTGCCATGTTGAGTCCGCAGGCTCCTCGTTTGTCTCCTGTTAGGTCACATTTGCCGAAGGTGCAGAGGCAGCAGACGTCGCAATATGGTAGGTAGAATGGTTTGTATTTTTGTAGAAGTTTGAAGTCCCAATTTCTCAGGTCGGTTACGGATGGAAAAGGTGTTGGTCCAACTGGTTCCTCCCATGTCTCTTCGAACACTCTTCCAAAAGAAAGCTCAAGGTCTTTTACGACGCCGATGTTCGTTTTTAACTCTTTAACCTTCATACGCACATTTTTTCTTGACAAATACTTCACTGCTCATGATGCATATTGAAGTTAGTGAATAATCAGAGGGGCATATTTAATCTTTCTGGGAAATTCTCAGAACACTCACGAATCAACTACCCTGCTTTCGCTTGTGAACCGATAGATCTGGAAGAGCCATCAAAGGAAGCTTCTGTGAAGGGAGAAATGGTTAAAAGAGAGCTTCGAATCTATATCTGCAACTTCGAACCAGACGAGGTGCCATTCGATGTTGACCATTAGAAACTTCATTCAAGGCAAAGATGAAGAGGTTTGGCTGAAAGTATTGAACTCAGCCTTCAAGGAATATGACGATTTCAGACCCGGTACCATGGAAGACATGGAAAAAGCTGAAAAGAGCCCGAATTTTGACGCCACTGGAAGGTTCATTGCTGAATGGAACGGTGAGCCCGTGGGATGCGTAAACGCGTACGTTGACAAGAGACGAGAGGAAAAGAAAGGGTTCATACGCAACTTCGGAGTAGCTCCTGAATCTAGGAGAAAAGGCATAGGAAAAGCTCTGGTCGAGAAAGCCATTAAAAGCCTCAAAGAACGGGGCATGGAACAAGTAGAAGCATGGACTGAGCAAGATAAGGTCGCATGCAAAAGCTTGTATGAATCTATGGGATTCCAAGTGACACGAGTTTTCAGCGAAATGAGAAGAGAACTCGAAAACATCCCGTCCAACATTGGGGAACACAAAGAAGTAGAGATGCGAGCTATGGAGGTTAACATGGATGACATCAAACTTCTCAACTGGCTTGAAAACGAAAGCTTCAAAGAACACTTCAACTTTCGACCCCAAACCATCGAGGAAACCAAGTTTTTCGTGGAAAACCGTCCTTGGTGCGACATCGCCGAATACTTCTTTGCTTACCTAGACGACAAACCAGTTGGTCATGTTGGCGTTGGCATAGACACGAAATTCATTAAACATAAAGGCATTAAACGTGGCTGGATAATGACGATAGGCGTGTTAAAGCCGCTGAGAAAACAAGGAATAGGCACCACATTGATGTTACATGCGTTGAAGTTTCTAAAATCCAAAGGAATGAAAGAAGCCGATCTAGGCGTTGATGACTCAAATCCAACCAAAGCCATTGAGCTATACGATAAAGTCGGGTTCAAACTTATTAAAAAGGACGTTACCTACCACAAGACCATCATCTAACGGAAACACTGAAAAGAACGAGATGAAACGATGAAAGAGACTCTGCTTAAAGGCGTAGGTTTCGGACTTACTTCTGGTGTAATAACCACTTTAGGCATTATTGTAGGAATACACGCAGGCACGCGTTCTAAACTTGCGATTTTGGCGGGCATGGTGGTGTTAGCAGTTGCAGATGCAATGTCAGATGCTATTGGAATCCATGTCTCAGAAGAGGCAGAAGGCGAGCACGCAACTAAGGAAATATGGGAAGCCACACTTTTCACATTTTTCTCAAAATTCGTTTTCACACTGAGCTTTGTTCCTCTGATTGTCTTCATCGAAGAGATTTCTACTGCGATTCTAATAAGCGTGGCTTGGGGGTCGTTCCTGATTGTTATCGTTAGTCTTTACACTGCAAAAACTCAGGATAAAAGCATTTACAGAACAATCGCGGAGCACCTGCTTGTCACAATTCTAGTTGTTGTTCTCGCTCATTATCTAGGTGATATAGTCTACGGATTTTTCGATGTATAGAGGTGAAAGCTTGCCTTTAACTCCGCTCCATTACCCAGTGGCTTACATTCTGCATAAACTCAACAGAAGGCTTAGTCTCCCAGGGTTGGCAATTGGCTCCATGTTCCCAGATCTTGAGATACCAGTCATAATCATGTTGTCCGAACCCCTTGACCTTAACAGGTTGGTGCTTCACAGTTTGCTGGGCGCTGTTACCATTGGAACATTGCTTTCTGTGTTTCTTACTGTTTGGATCTATCCGTTCTTTGTCAGCAGTTTCTTCAAAGTCGACAAGCAGAAGGTTAAGGAGAAGTGCAGATTATCTCTTGGGCTCATCTTTTCAGTTTTTCTTGGAAATATATCTCATGTCTTGTTAGATCTCGTAAACCACTTGGAAAATCCTGTTTTCTGGCCTTTTTCACAGTTCATCCCAAGCCCAATCTGTCTTGCTCTGGGGCTGCAAAATGCTTCATTAATTGCTCACACAGTATTAATCGTCCTCTTTGTTGCCATTTTCATCAGTCAGCGTGGAAATCTCTGGGAGAACCTGCTTGTTGGCGACTTAGAAAAAGTGTAGAAACTCAGGCTTTCTAGAGATCTAAGCCTCAAAACTGTATTCTACTCGTCGAAACTCGCGAATTAGCCTTGTAACCTCTTTTTTGATTCCCTCTGCTTTCTCCTTGTCGACTAAACAGCGCTTAATGAACTCGGCTATTCTCTCCATCTCGCCTTCTCTCATCCCTCGCCTAGTGACTTCACACGTTCCAAGCCTTACGCCGCAATCAGCAACAATATTTGCTCTCTCTAGCTGCTCAGCAACAATCTTCCCTTGCTTGTAGCCACCATAATCCAACAGAACTTGATGAGACTCAGTCAAACCATACTCTGCGCACTTTACTGGAAAATCAAAATCAGACAAAGTTTTGGCTAGCGTCCGCGCGTTAAGGATAACCTGTTGCGCATATTTCTTTCCAAAGGCTTTCATCTCTGCCAAAGCCAAGGCCAAAGCCGCAATGCGGTTCCAATGAGCATTGTCAACAAACATCGGAAAAATCCTCTTCTTCAGCAATTCGCCGTGTCTATTGTCAGCCACTATAATCCCGCCTTGAGGTCCAAAAAACGTCTTATGCGTAGAACCATATAGGACGCAGGCTCCTTCCTCGAGAGGCATCTGAAAGGCTTTTCCAGCAATCAAACCCAAAACATGGGAGCCATCATAGCCAACTACGGCACCAACATCCATTGCAGCCTTAGCTATCTCTCGCACAGGGTGAGGAAATAAAATTAAACTGGCACCGAAAATTACAATTTTCGGCTTTTCCCGCAAGACGAGCTCAATTGCTTCGCTAGCTTGGATGTTCATCCTTTCTTTTGAGAATGGAAAACCGACAATGCGAAGTCTAAGAAGTGATGCGAGACCTTCTTTCCAGAGGCCTGGGTAACCTCCATCATCAGGTGAGACACAAATAACTTTGTCATTTGGATTGGCAAATGTTGAAAGGAATATCCAGTTTGCGATGTGGCCTGAAAGCGGACTGAGCTCAGCCTTATCAGCCTCAAAAACTTCCTTTGCAAGTTTCTCGCCGTAGAGCTCGATTTTGTCTATGAATTTTGTTCCCATGTAGAACTCATCTCTGGAAGTGTAGCGATGTCCTAGATCGGAGGAGAGTAATGAGCGAACGGCTGGACTCATCACGTTCTCAGATGGAATAAGATTTAGACACTCTTTTACACGCCAATTTTCGTGTTTCTTGACTAAGGTCAAGATTTCCTCAATCATAATAGCCTGCAACCTTAAACATGACTAAATGGTTTGGCAAGATAAAGTTTAAGCATTTTTAATTGACAGTTTCTAAACGTCTATCTTCCCGTCCATTCAGGCTTTCGCTTCTCCACAAACGCCTTTAACCCCTCTACAGCATCTTCGGTGCGCATCAGCAAGTTGACATATATGCCCGTCACGTTGTCTAAAGCTCTTAGAAAACCCATATCGAGTCCTTGATAAACAGCCATGCGGGTCAACTTAAGCACAACAGAACTCTTTCCCTTCAGTTTATTCACAAGCTCCATTGTCGTCTCTTCAAGTTTTTCAGACGGAACCACCTTGTTTGCCAGGCCGATTTGTGCAGCTTCAGCCGCGCTTATTGTGTCGCCCGTGAGAATCAGTTCAAAGGCTTTTTTCATTCCAACAAGTTTGGGTAGGAGTGCCGTTGCAGCAGTGGGAATGGCTCCGACGTTGACCTCTGGCTGTCCAAACTGAGCCTTTTCAGAAGCAATGACAAAGTCACAGGCCATAGCCAGCTCGCAACCTCCACCTAAGGCATAGCCAGCTACCACCGCTACCACAGGTTTGTCAACCTTGACCAAGGCATGGAAAATTTCATGGAAAGCATTGAGGGTAACTTCGATTTTTTCTGGAAAATGGTCCCTTATGTCGACGCCAGCGCAGAAGGCCTTGTTGCCAGCCCCGGTTATGATTATGGCCTTGACGTGAGTGTCGTTTCGTGTTTTTTCCAAGGCTGCGGTCAATTCTCTCATGGTTCCAACGTTCAAGATATTCAACGGCGGTCTGTTTATGGTGATTTTCGTAACTTCATTCACGCTTTCATGTAGTATGTTCTTAAAAGCGGCTTCCAAGCAATTCTCCTCCATCGGTTCAAAGGTTTTCTGTGTAGGCTCTATAAGTCATTTACGCCCTGCCCTGCTTGTTAGAATGAGAGACAACGATGATGAAATATATAAATGCAAAATTTTTATATTTTGAAACCTCCAGTTATATACTAAATATTTGAGAGAGAGGCTCGCGTTTGATTGAAAAAATATTTGAAACTTTCCGAAAGTGGGTAGACAATAGGCATGAATACGCAAGGACTTGGAAAGAACGAACTGGAAACAGGATTGTTGGTTATTTCTGCACATATGTACCTGAGGAAATTCTCTACGCGGCGGACATATTGCCCGTTAGAATTCTAGGTAGCCATGAACCTCCAACAGTCACTGAACCCTACATCTTCGCCATGTACTGCCACTTCTGCCGAGATTGTCTGGCTCAAGGCTTAAAGGAAAGATTCGATTATCTGGATGGAATCGTTGAAGGGCAATCATGCATACATCTACGACAGGCTTTCAACGCTTGGAGACTTCACATACCCATTGATTATGCTTACTACATTCATGTGCCTCACGGTGTTCAAACTGCAAGAGCAATACCATTTTTGACACAAGAATTAGCTGGGTTCAAAAAGTCACTTGAAGACTGGGCAGGCAAACCCATTACGAACAAAGACCTCGATAGAGGTATAACCACAATGAACATAAACCGAGAGCTAATGCGCAAAGTAAACGAATACAGAAAGCTGAATCCACCCAGGATTAGCGGTTTAGAAGCCATGGAGATGGTGCTTGCCAGTCAAGTCGGCGACAAAGAGGAGCACAGCAAACTCTTGGAGGATTTGCTTCAAGAACTACCAAGCCGAAGACCAGTAAGTAACGCAGACATTAGACTAATGATTATTGGCAGCGAAGATGACGACCGAGTTTTCATGAAAAACGTCGAAAACTTGGGCGCAACCTTTGTTATGGATGAACATTGCACTGGAACTCGCTATTACTGGGATAACGTGGCACCTCAAGAGAATCGGTTGAAGGCCATAGCTGCCCGCTATGTGAACCGAGTGCCATGCCCAAGCAAAGATTGGCCTGAATTGACTCGAATTCATCATGTTGTTAGGCTTGCCAAGGAATTCGACGTGCAAGGAGCACTAGTAATTCAGAATAAGTTTTGTGACCCACATGGAATCGAGATTCCACCTCTAAGAGAAGCCTTAAAGGCTATAGGTGTGGGTACCTACCCCTTAGAGTTTGACGTAACCGTGCCATGGGGACAATTCCGAACCCGAGTTGAAGCCTTTCTTGAAACATTAACTGGATTGGAGGAGTTGTTCTAAATTGACAAAACAAGTCAAGGAATATCATACAGAGCCATTGAAATGCTGGAATGAAGGCAAAAATCTGCGCAGAGATTATTATGAGAATTATCTGCATGCTCATGAGAAGGGTGGACTACGCTGGGCAGGAGGCGCATGGTCCTTCAGCTCCATACCTGCTGGATTAGGTGAAGATGTCTACAGCCTTACGGGTGAACCTTATGGAGCCACTGTGGCTTTCTTTAAGGATTTCGCAGCCCAATGCCATGATGCAGTTGAAGCAGCTGGATTTCCGCGAACTCTTTGCGCTTACATGCGAAACTACTGGGGGTCTGTTCTGCTGGATAAGTACATTCTGGCTGATGGCTCAATAGTGGATGGTTATCCCGCGCCTGACTTCATATGGCAAGATCACATCTGTTGTAGCCATGGTAAGTGGTATCAAATAGTGAAGTGGCTGGAGAAAGAACGTGGAAAAGATGTGCCCATGTATGGCGTAGACGTTTCCGTCGGCTATCCAAAGGGTCCAGTTGAAGACTATAAGGTGAACTACATTGTGCAGCAACTGAGTGACGGAATCGAATGGCTGGAAAAGACAACTGGCAGAACCTATAATGACAAACTGCTGTGTGATGCTGTGTGGAACGAGATAAGAGCTACGTCAACTTGGGCGAAGATCTGCACTCTTAATCAAGCTGTGCCTGCACCGTTGGACGAGAAGACAATGTATTCACTTTATGTTATGGGCACGCTTATGAAGCATAGACCCGAATGCGTTGCTTTCTATGAGAAATTGCATGAAGAAGTCAAGGAGAGAGTTAGACGAGGCATAGCGGCGTCACCCTACGAGCAGTTTAGAGTCATAACCGACACCCAGCCTCCTTGGGGTTTCCTCAAAATCTTCAGAGAAATGGAAAAATACGGTGCCGTGTCATTAGGTTCTCTCTACACTTTCGGATTAATTGGCATGTGGGAATACAAGCCCGATGGTTCCTTAGTGCCCAAGCCAGTTCCGCCTAGAAAGCCTCAGACAAGAGAGGAGGCATTACGCATGATAGTTGAATGGACGATGTACAAGCCAGAATGGGCTCACTTCTACGTGCCCGAAGTCAAAACTCAGATGATGGCAAGCATAGTGAAGCAATGGAAAGTCGACGCAGTACTGCTGCACTATAACCGTGGCTGTGAAGGACTGAGTCTGCATATAGCGGAAAATCGCTTGGGCTTGGTCAAAGCAGGCATCCCTGTCTTCCCCTTTGAAGGCAACATGGGCGATGAGAGAGACTTCGACTTCTCAGGAACACTAGCTCGTTTAACAACGTTTTTCGAAAGCATGGGCTTGAAGAAACTGAAGGAGTAGGAAGAAAAATGATAACCGCTGGGATTGATGTTGGCGCCAAATTCGCGAAAATTGTCATCCTAAACGATGGAAAAGTCTTGGCCAAAGCCAAAGCACTAGTTGGGTTTGATGTGTTGAAATCAGCAAGCGATCTTCTCGAAGACGTGTTGAAAGTCAATGAGCTTTCAAGAAACGACATCAAACGGATTGCAGCTACAGGGATGGGCAGAAAGGCAGTTCATTCAAAACCACCTATAAATGCAGAGAAAATTGTCTCTGAAGTAGTAGCCGACGCAGCTGGAGCCTTCTATATGGTTCCCACTGTGAAAACCATTATTGACGTAGGGGCGGAAGAAGGCAGAGGAATCAAAGTAGATCAAGGAAAGGTTAGAGACTTCGTGATAAACGAACGTTGCGCAGCGGGAGCTGGAACTTTCGTGGAGGCTATGGCTAGAGCCTTGGAAGTCAGTGTTGAAGAGATGGGTCCACTAGCCCTAAGGTCAAGCAAGGCCCTACCTATGAATGCTCAATGCTGCGTGTTTGCAGAGTCAGAAGTTGTGACGCTAATTCATTCCAAAGCAACTAAAGAAGACATTTCTAAAGCTATACATGATGCCATCGCCGGTAGAATAGCCTCTATGGTTTTGAGAGTTGGAGTGGAGAAAGATGTCGTCCTGATAGGAGGAGTTGCATTAAACTCTGGCTTCTTGCCTCCGCTGGAGAAAGAACTTCGAACCGACATTATCGTTCCAGAATCACCTGACTTCGTTGGCGCTTTAGGTGCAGCCCTAATTGCGGCTGAACAGGAGGAGTGCGAAAGAAATGGTTGAGTCGAAAACGCAAGAGTATTGGAGATGGCCTGAATATAGAAAGACACTATCCGATAGAGATTGGCATGATGCGAAGATGGTTACAGCGGGTGTGGACATAGGCTCGGTTGGCAGCAAAGCGGCTGTGCTGGTTGACGGCGAGCTTTACGCATACGCCGTTACACGAACAGGAGGCGTTAGCGAGGAAACCGCTGTCAAGGCAACGAAGTGGGCTCTGGAAGAAACGGGTCTCGACCTTAGTAAACTCAATTATGTTGTGGGTACAGGTTATGGAAGAGTTAACGTTCCCTTTGCCAAGAGAACAATAACGGAGATTGCTTGCCATGCCAGAGGTGCGCACTACATTTATGGATCAACCGTTCGTACAGTGCTTGATATCGGTGGGCAAGACTGCAAGGCTATTCGATGTGACGAGAGGGGCAAGGTTGTATCCTTTTTGATGAACGACAAATGCGCGGCCGGGACAGGCAGGGGACTTGAAGTTTTCGCTGATCTTGTAGGTGTGCCGATACAGGATTTGGGCAAAGTCTCGTTAAGCGTGGAAGAGGAACCGCCACCTGTCAGCAATACATGCGTCATCTTCGCCAAAGCGGAGTCGCTTGCCTTGTTACGTCAAGGGTGGCCAAAAGAGAGAGTTGCGGCTGCGTATCACATAGCTATGGCAGACAGAATCATTGACCTGCTCAACCGTGTTGGCATCGAGAAAGATTTTGTCTTAACTGGTGGAGTAGCAAAAAACGCAGGTGTGATTAAGCGTCTTGAAAGGTTGTTGAAGATCACGCCGTTGGAGCCTAGGCTTGACCCTATACTCGCGGGAGCTATAGGCGCCGGACTTTTCGCAAAGGCACTCTATGAAAAGGAATTGGGGTTACGCTAGTTGAAGGCACACTACGGCTATAAAGACGGTTCAGGGGACTACTTCATTATAATCGACACAGACAAGTGCGACGGCTGCGGCAAATGCGTTGAAGTTTGCCCTCAGGGGGTGCTTGAATTAATACCTGACGAGTTTGATATCGAAGGCGGAACCATGGTAGCGGTTAGAGAAGAACATCGCAAGAAAATCAAGTACAGCTGCGCTCCATGCAAGCCTGTGAGTGGCAAAAGGAAGACGCCTTGTGTATTCGCATGCGAGCCTCAAGCCATAACTCATTCTTGGTAACCCGCCTCTGCAAGGTTGTTACATGGAACAAACTGTTATGCGAACTGTAAAATTATGTATAAATAACATCGAAGTTGAAGCTGCTCAAGACACGTCCATATTAGAAGCTGCTAGGAAAAACGAGATCTACATTCCTTCTCTATGCTATCATCCCGATCTGCCACGTTCCCGCAAACTGAGAGCCTCAGATGTTATTCATCGGGGAAACGAAAAAATCGTGGGTGATGAACCCCAGAAGGAGTTTGAAGGCTGCGATCTCTGCCTTGTAGAAGTCGAAGGTCAACAAGACTTGGTGCCAGCTTGCGACACAATCGTCGCTGAAGGAATGCAAGTTTCCACTAATACTCAAGGAGTCCTTGAAGCTAGACGAGAAAAACTGATGCGCATTCTAGCTAAACATCCACATGCTTGTCTAATCTGTGCCCAAAAGGAAGGTTGCACAAGAGAGCCATGCTCAACTAATGTGCCAGTTGCTGAACGTTGCTGTCCTAAGTTTGGAAACTGCGAACTGCAGGAAGTAGCTGAATACATTGGAATAAGAGAAGATACGCCGCGTTATATTCCAGCAGATTTACCAGTGGTTGAAGATGAGCCTCTCTTTGTCCGAGACACCAATCTCTGCGTCGGTTGCACTCGTTGCGTAAGGGCTTGTCAAGAGCTGCGAGGTGTCAAAGCGCTAGGCTTTGTATACAAAAGCGGCGAGGCTTTTGTGGGATCAATAGCTCCAAACCTAGAAGATTCTGCTTGCAGATTTTGTGGCGCTTGTGTTGAAGTTTGCCCTACAGGATCCTTAATGGACAAAGAGCCACTAGTTGGAGAACGCAAAGCCACGCTGGCTCCATGTAAAAGCACTTGTCCTGCAGGTACAGATGTACCCAGATACGTTCAGCTAATTTCAGAAGGAAGATATGCTGAGGCTGCTGCTGTTATTAGAGAACAAGCTCCTCTTTCGTCTGTTTTGGCGCATGCTTGTGCTCGACCCTGCGAAAGCGCATGCCGAAGCAGCGAAGTCAATGAACCTATAGCCATATGCGCGCTCAAGCGCTTTGTGATAGACCGAGACACGCAAGATTGGACGTCAAAACTTAGAGTTTCACCTACAACTGGAAAACGTGTAGCTATTGTTGGTTCAGGCGCAGCAGGACTAACCGCAGCCTACTATTTGGCCCTGCTAGGCTGTGCAGTAGCAATTCTTGAAGAGATGCCTGAACCCGGCGGCATGATGCGTTACGGCATTCAAGAATATCGCTTGCCGCGTGAAATGCTTGAAAAGGATTTGAAGCAGATAGTTGAACTTGGCGTTGAGATTAAAACAAACGTTGCAGTTGGCGATGGCTTTTCAATTGAACAGCTAAAGAAGAACTATGATGCTGTGCTTCTTTCTACAGGCTTGCCAATGAGCCGAAGACTAAAGACTGAAGGTACTGATTTTCAAGGCGTTCTCGGAGGTCTAGATTTCCTGAAAGATGTTCGACTGGGCAAGAAGGTCAGAATCGGCGAGAAAGTTTTGGTTTTGGGCGGCGGAAACGTCGCCATGGATGTTGCGTTGACAGTCTTGAGATTGGGCGCCAAGCAGGTTCAGATAGCCTGTCTAGAAAAATGGGATGAGATGCCTGCTTTTTCTTGGGAACGTCAGCAAGCGGTTGAGGAAGGCATCAAAATCAGCAATTCTTGGGGTTTGAAGCGAATCTTGGGTAGAAATGGAGAGGTTGCTGGAGCGGAACTAATTCGGTGTGTATCGGTGTTTGACAAAGAGGGCAAGTTTAATCCTACGTACGATGAAACAGAGACAAAAATGATTGAAGCAGACATGTTTATCTTTGCCATTGGGCAAGCATCTGACCGTTCGTGGCTTGAAGCAATTTCACTACCTGTTTCTCCATCTGGAACAGTGAATGTAGACAGTTCTACAATGAGCACAAGTCTTCCAAGCGTCTTTGCGTGTGGTGACATCGTTGATGGGCCGACTTCTATAGTTGAGGCTATGGCTTCAGGAAGAAAAGCAGCAGTTGCTATTGACAAATACCTAGGCGGCAGTGGAGACCTCGCTGTAGAACTTGTTCCATACGAACGATCAGATCCATGGCTTGGAAGAGAAGAGAACTTCGCCCACAAGAGACGTGCAAAAATGCCTTCTCTGCCGGTTGAAAGACGTCGAGGAAACTTTGCTGAAGTCGAGTTAGGCCTGGATGAGAAGCGTGCAGTCGAAGAGGCTAAACGTTGTTTGAGGTGTGACCTCCGCCTTCAAATTGCTTCGCCTGTGTTGCCGCCTGAGAAGTGGCTTAAGTTCGAAGCCGAAGTCGTTGCTTCTGTTCCAGAGACCGAGGGTGTCTGTCAGCTTCTGGACGAAACCAAAATGGTGATCTACATTAAGGGCGCTATCAATTTGCGCAAAGAACTGGAGGAGCAACTCACAACAAACGCGAAGGCTAAATATTTTCTTTTTGACGAAGCCAAAATGTTTACCATGCGTGAAAGTGAACTTCTCCAACAGTTTCTCAAAAAATATGGGAAACTGCCTGAACAGAATCTAGGAATAGAAGAAGACCTATACTAAGATCATTGCTAGTTTGCAATCGTGCATATAAAACAGGGTCTCTCCCAAATTCTTAAATGGGGCTTGAATCACTGATTTAATTGTTGAAAGGGAGAATCGTTGAAGAAAAGATATGTATTGCTGGGGATTTTGATTCTCTATGGGTTTCTCTTTGTGTTTCCGAACACAATTGTAGGTGAACAAAGATACGTGGTATTGCTTCAAGGTGAATCAACGTCAATCAGTGGGTACATCTCTGAAGATACCACGTGGACAGTGGCGGGCAGTCCATACATCATAGTAGGGGGTGTCATAGTTAATCCGGGTGCGATTCTGACTATCGAGTCTGGGGTTGTTGTTAGATTCACTGCTGGTACAAATCTTGTGATAGATGGAGGTTTGATTGCTCAAGGAAATGCTACGAACAGAATAATGTTTACAAGTAACGCAACAGCACCTGCACCAGGCGATTGGGCAGGTATTTTGATACGTTCATCTGGTTTCTGCAATGTAGCCAGTTCCGTCATCAAATATGCAACCTGTGGAATAAACTTCGACCACCCCGAAACATCCGCTTTTACGCAGAGTCGAGTAACGTCAAATGTTGTTGGAATAGAAATTTTTGGACACAGGGTTAGACTTGAAGGACTTACGATAGAAAATAACACCGATTGCGGCATTTACGGTAACACAGGATATATCCCGATCAGAAATTCTATGATATCCAAAAATAACATCGGGATTAAGGGGAATGGTGCATCTGCAAATATCAATAATTGCACCATTTCCAACAACACACTTGATGGAATCTATTCAGGTTGGATAATGCATATAGACGGAATTTGGGATTCGCATATAGTCAACAATGGAGGTTGGGGGATTAATATCGGTGCAAGACTAAGGAATTGCAGAGACACTACGATTTCCAACAATTCCGGTGGGGGAGTTTATGTATATAACTATTGGTCCGCAGAGATCTACAGCTGCAATATAACTAACAATAATGGCCATGGGGTCTTTAGTTCTGGGGAATGGGGTGGTGGCGTAACCATTACTGGCTCAATAATCTCCAACAATCGCAATTATGGAGTA
>JASFPO010000006.1:0-36053 GCA_050115935.1 Candidatus Bathyarchaeota archaeon
TCTTTTACTGCCACTGTAACAAGCGGTCCCAGCTGTTTAAGTTCTTGGACCAGCAAAGTGTCGAAAGCGATTTCCCCAGCATTATCTGTTAAATACAGTATCTGCTTTGCCTTCTTGGCAAGCTCTAAAATCTCAGAAACTTCATCTATAGCCAGCTGTTCCTCAGCTTTTTTGAAAAGTTTCTTTATGTCTTCAAACTCGAATTTATGCTCGGGAATGTCAAACTCAATGATGTTGCCGACAATAGAGCACACACAAGCCTTTCTAAATCTGGATTCCATAGAAGTTTCTCTGTTAACAAATTTTCTGGCTACGGGAAGAACAGCCATTGCTTTCAAGTTGCTCATCTGTTTTCTCTTAGCATAGGGGTCAGAGTTGCCTGTTATTTCCTTGATGAGACGATCTCTTTGAGTTCCCAATTTGGCTGGAACAGCACTTGGTATGAACTCTCTTCTTAGTAGATGTATAAGTGCATTCATTGTTTTCCATTGGAGGGTTGGGTCGTTCGTTGCTTCTAGAACTTCCATATAACCTCGATGGAGAATGCATGCTGCGCATCCAGCTTCAACTTTCAAACTGAAAATGTTCTCCTCTGCTATGTTTTCTTTATTGCCTCTGCAAACTCCAGTAAAACCTTATAAGGATTCTGTGCCTTGACAACGCCACTCGCAACCAAAACACCTTGGGTTCCAAGTCTTAACGCTGCTGTTACGTCTTCACCGGTTGTTATTCCTGCACCGCAAAGTACACTCAAGCTAGGATTAATCCGTCTCACGAGTTCTACCGTGCCGCTTACAACTTCAGGCTTGGCCTCAGACACGGGAATTCCAGTGCCAATCAGCTCTGGTGGCTCAACAGCAATTATGTTCGGTTTCAACGCTGCTGCGGCTACGCTTACAGCAGAGTTGTTGGTGCAAACCAGAGAGACGAGACCTACTTCTCGCGTTCTTGTAATGACAGCCTCAATGTCAGCAAGCTTTAGCCGCCTTTCTGAATGATTAATTAACGTACCTGTTACTCCTAGCTCTTTAACTGATTCTGGGAGAATGTGTCCCGTGAAGCTACCCGGTTTAATTGGATCAATATGCTGAGTAAACACGGGAATTGAGACTGCCTTCACAACTGGTCGAACATCCAAAAATTGGGGAGCGACTCCCACGCAGATATCGGTTTCTAAACTTGTCTTTTCACAGCTTTTTGCAAGTTCTAGGGCTTTTCGCCCAGTGGCTTCGGAATAGGTTTTGAAATTTACGATAACCATTGGCGTTGTAACTTTGGTCAACTTACTTCTCCGCGTATAGCATGTGCCTCAAAATTTAAAACAATTTGGGAAGAGAACATCATGGGCCGGTGCTTCTGTTTGGAGGGCGCAGATGTTGAAGGTGAAAGCGCACGTTCATGTTAGCGGAAGAGTTCAAGGCGTATTCTTCCGTTCTGAAACCAGAGACGAGGCTGTAAGACATGCTGTCACAGGTTGGGTGCGAAACCTTCCAGATGGAAGAGTTGAGGCTGTCTTCGAAGGGGAAAAGGAAAACGTTGACAAACTAGTCGAGTTTTGCGGGAGAGGTCCGAGAGGAGCACGTATAACTAAGGTTGAAGTTGCATGGGAAACGTATACCGGCGAATTCAAGAATTTCCAAATTCGCTCCAGATACTGGCGATACTAGATGTGTAAATGCTTATCTCTTACTGAAACTTCAAGTTTAAACCTAAACGGTGAAAGCGTCATGAAAACAATTCTTCTCATAAACGACGATGGAATCGAGTCGCCCGGATTGATTTCATTGAAAGAGAGACTCGAAAAACTTGGCGAAGTATTTGTGGTTGCGCCCAGAGATGAGAGAAGCGGCATTGGGAAGGCCATAACCTCCTCCGGTTATGTCCGAATTATGGAGGCAAGGTTGAAAGATGGCTCCAAGGTCTACGCCACAAGTGGGACACCAGCCGACGCTTTTCTTTTGGCTTTAAACAAGATTCTTAGACATCCGCCTGATTTGCTTGTGGCTGGAGTGAATTTGGGGCCAAACTTGGGAATAGATGATTTGCTGAACTCTGGGACATTAGGTGCAGCGTTGGAGGCAGCTATCCACGACATACCTGCTATCGCAGTTTCTTATTGTAAGAAGGAATTCAGCAACCAACAGGCAGACAAAGCAAGTATTACCGAGGAAAAGCTGGATTTTACTGTCAAGTTAGCCCAAAAAAATAGTCGAACACGTGTTGAAAAATGGCATGCCGCAGGATGTGGACATAATTTCCATTAATGTACCTGAAAACGCTGACTGTAAGAAGCTGAGAGTTACTGATCTATCTTATGTTGGGTATAGGGATCTTTTCACTGAAGAAAAGGAGGGCTATAGAATAGCTAGTTGGAAACTTGCCGATTACGAAGATGCAAACCCGGAAACCGACATACACACAGTTAGACAAGGGTACATTTCTATTACACCTATCAGGGTGAAGCTGCCTCACAACAGAGAGGCCTTAGAAACTACCTTGAAGAGCATTTAGTTCGAATAAGACCACTTTTCTCTGGTTGTACTGCTATTCCATTTCTCTCGGAACCCGAAAATGCGATTCCTTTCCAGCACTAATGTATTCTCCGCCTTGATCGCGAATGATGGCAGCTATTTTTGCAAAGTTGTCCGAACCCAGATATAGACGAGGCTTGATAATGATGTGGTCTTCTTTTTCTTCAAATAGAAGCATGTCTTCGAGTTCTTTTGGGAAGAGGTTACGCACGTCGTCGGTTGAGCGTTTCTTGACCTCCGAAGGAGGAGGTGCTGGCTTAGGGGCAACGGCTGGAGTTTCAGTTTCTTTCAAGGATTTAGCTACTTCAGCAAGGTCTTGAGATATGGCTTTTAGAACGTCAAGAAGCTCTTCAACGCGCTGTAGAACTTGTTCTCGGTTTGATTTCTTTTTGCTCATAGTTCTCTCCACACATAATTATCTTCATTAAGCTCCTTCTTTTGCTTTACCCTAGTCACGTCATAGATTAAAACTCGTAGCTTTCTCCAGGCTTCAGCACCACAACTTTCACTTCTGGCATTTTTCCTTTAGCTTTCCGAACGAATTCTTCTGGTGATTGCGCCAAAACTGGAAAAGACTTGTAGTGCATCGGGATAACGGCTTTTGGCTTAAGCATTTTAACTGCTTCTGCTGCTTCATTTGCTCCCATAGTGTAGTAGCCTCCGATTGGAATCATAGCGACGTCAAGCCTTTTGATTTCTCCAATGAGGCGCATATCTCCGAATAGCGCAGTGTCTCCAGCGTGATAAATCGTCTTGTCTTCGCCTTCGATGACAACTCCTGTGGGTGCACCCTTAGAAGCCGTGTGAAACGCTTGAGTAACAGACAATTTAACTCCCTCAATCTCCACACTTCCGCCAACATTCAATCCAACAACGTTCTCAACACCATTCTCTTCTGCGTAATTGCCCAATTCGAAAGTAGCTACAAAGGCTGATTTGGTCCTTCTACATATGTCGAAGGCGTCGCCCAAGTGATCTCCATGATCGTGCGTGATATATACGATGTCTGCTTGAGTGACTTCAGAAGATTTCACCGGAGACGTTGGATTACCATCAAGCCATGGATCAACCAAAACAATCTTACCGGCGATTTCAATCTTGAAAGCAGCGTGCCCAAACCAAGTTATCCTCGCCAACTCTCACACCTTTCATTTTTGAACTCCTGATACCCAATTACCGCTAATAAAATTTGAGCCAACCACAACAATTTGAACACACAATATGATTGGAAAAATAAGAAAATGTGGGAATTTAAGTCGAAAGCCAGCGTGCGCACCGAAAGAATTAATTTGCTTTTTCATCTTTTGTAGGGCATGTTTGGAGGACAGGACCGCCGTGAAAACATATCTTACGATTTGGTTTGACAGTGAAGGTGCAGGCCCCCTTGAGGTAGTGAAGAGGCTTCGATCTCTGGGTTTTAAACCCCTGAGAGGTTATCACGACCACGTTTATGATTGGGAAAGAAAGACTGAGCTTGAAGATATACTTCAAATAGCAAACACGGTTCACCAAACATTGAAAGGTCTAAGAGTTCTGTACAAATTGGAAACAGAGTAGCTTGGGTTCCGACTCCAGAGTCGCTCACGCAGAAAAGAGGGATTTGCGAAGGCTAAAGCTGCAACTGATCTCCAGTTTACGTTGATAACGCATAGTAATACAAAAGAGTCTCTTTAACGAAAACTGAGGATGGCTTGAGGCTTAAACGTGTTAGAAATCGACGGCAGCCAGAAAAGCGGAAGTGGAACAATTCTCCGACTATCAATAGCCCTCGCCGGCATCCTCAATGAACCACTACACATCTACAAGATTCGACAAAGACGCCCTCAACCGGGACTGCGTCCCCAACACCTTGAAGCAGTGTTAACCGCAGCTAAGCTCTGCAATGCAGAAATCAAAGGAGTAAAGATTGGCTCGCGCGAGCTCTGGTTTGAACCTTCCGAAATCACAGGTGGCGACCTACATGCTGAAATCGGCACAGCTGGAAGCATTCCGATGCTTTTGCTGACTATCTTGCCCTTGTGCGCCATTGCCAAAGAAACCGTGCGTGTCCATGTTATTAGAGGCGGCACCGACGTTAGACACGCGCCCACTATTAACTACATTAAACACGTGTTGCTTCCAATGTTGGAACAAATGGGCTTGGAAACCAGACTTGAAGTCAAGAAATACGGGTACTACCCAAAAGGTATGGGTGAAATCTCGCTGGAAGTCCAGCCGTGTTCTGAACTGAAATCTCTGCGGCTTGAAACTTTCGGCAATGTAGAAGAAGTGAAAGGGACATCTGTATGCACGTTCCTCGCGGAACGAAAAGTGGCTGAACGTCAAGCCAAAACAGCGAGCAAAATTCTGAAGACTTACGGATATGAGGCACCAATAGAAGTTGTGAACGATACGTCTAACCCTCTCCAGAAAGGAAGCTCTCTTGTCTTGTGGGCAAAAACCAGCACAAACGCGCTCTTAGGCGGAGATGCAATAGGCGAAATCAGAAAGCCCAGCGAAGCTGTAGGAAGAGAGGCTGCAGAGAACCTTGTCAAAGAAATCAAAGCAGAAGCCACTGTGGATGTGCACCTAGCCGATATGTTGGTGCCTTATGTGGCACTTGCCAAAGGCGAGTCTGCATACCTGTGTCGAAGAATGACGGAGCACCTAAATACAAACGTGTGGTTGGCTCAGAAGATCTTGGACATAACGTTCCGAATCAACAAAGTTGGGGGCATATATAAAATCAAGAAAGTTTAAGCTTAAAGAAGGAGGCCTATTTTCTGGCTAAGGTTCGAGTCAGAGGCATTTACTCTACTGCTTTGACAAAGCTTTTGCTCGAAAGCGATTTTGAAGTTGTTCATCCTTCCGCCAAAATAAGGGAACGGTTCAATATAGAAGAAAATGAGGAACTTCCAGATTTAGTCATTTCTGACCGACGCAACCGTCAAGGAGTTTACGCCCGAGGAAAACTAGAACCTATAGACGTTTTTTCTTCAATTTTGCGGTCGCACTTTGACGATACCATCATAAGAAGATGGGCATTTACAGTTGGCGGTATTTACCATGGTAAGATAAACCAGACTGACTCTGCAACTAACGGCGTTCTAGTTGATATTGGACCAGTTGTAGGTAGGATCTACAGAGAAGAAATGGCAGAAGTCAGGTCAAAGCAGATTATAGTTCAAGTCAAATCCGGACTAGGAAGAAGAAAACCTCTTCTAGCTACAAACATAACTATTCCAGGAAAATACGCCGTTTTGATATCCCAACACATGGTGAAAGTAAGCAAAAGGCTCTTCGATTTCGATGAAAGGTCTCGATTGCTTCGACTTGGAGAAGATCTAGCTCCCCCAAACTGGGGCATCATCTGGCGAAGAACTGCTGCGAATCAGACAGCTGGAGCGCTGAAGAGCGAGGTAGCCAGTCTCGTGAAGGAAGGTGAGCACGTCCTAAAGAAGGCAGAACACGTAGAAGCACCAACCCTCTTATGGGAAGGCTCTCATCTCGTGAACGTGGAGTTTCCAGCCTTATCAAAGGCCAGAATGGACGAAATTCGAGGGGCGGTGACTCCAACAGTGCGAAAGCATCATTATTACAAAGCTTGCGGAGAAAAAGTATCCTCAGCGCTTGAAATTGCAGAGAGATTGCTGGATAAAGGTCAAGCTCAGAAAGAGGTTGAAGAGCTTTTCACACAAGCAGTTGAAGAAGAATATCCTACGATTGGGTCTTCCATAGACATTGAACATGTAAAGCCTAGTGGAAAGGTTTTGCATCTCGGAAAAGCTTTAATTCAAAACTTCGATCATAACGGCTCAGGAATTTCTGTTCATCTCCGCCGAAACTTCAAGAATAAAGGCATGTATGATGGCTTGAATGTTCCCAAAGAGCCTGATGATTACGCTGTGACAAAGGTTGAAATAGGTGAATGGCATTTTGAGACGCAATATTTCTCCAGAGATGGACAACTCAAAGGAACCTACGTTAACCTGAACACGCCAGTGGAGCTTTATCCTCATGGGATTCGCTATGTAGATTTAGAGGTAGATGTCTGCTTGTGGCCTGACGGCAGAGTGGAAAAGCTGGACGAGGAGAAGCTTGAGAAGGCAGTTGAAGAGGGACTGGTCAGCGAGAAATTAGCTAATATTGTTAAAGAGAAACTCGCTGAAATCATCAGAAATCTTCATGGCAGTAAGCATTGAAGCTGTTGAAAAAGTTTTAGGTGTGTTCTTCTAGAACATGTAAGAGGGATGTTAGTTGGTTGATCTTCTAGATCCTTTAGAAGTGAAGGGATTAACACTTAGGAATCGAATTGTAATGCCTCCTATGCATACAGGTTTGGCCACCACTGAAGGAGCTGTAACCGACAAGCTTGTTGAGCATTATGTTCAACGTTCAGAAGCACTGGGCTTAATGATAGTTGAGCACAGCTATGTGTCTCCCAGAGGTAGACTCAGCGAAAAGCAGCTGGGAATCTGTGACGACCATTTGGTTCTTGGACTGGAGAAACTTTCAAGCAGCATCCATGCTACTGCCACTCCGGCTGTTGTACAAATCAATCATGCGGGCGCCTTTTCCAGTATGGAGATCACTGGAACGCAGCCAGTTGCTCCTTCATCCAGCGGAAACGCAAGGAAGCTTCTGGTTGAAGAGATTGAAGCCTTGACTGACGCTTTTGCATTTTCAGCTGAAAGAGTGATTAGAGCTGGTTTCGATGGAGTTGAAGTTCATGGAGCGCATGGGTTCCTCTTAAACCAGTTCTTTTCCCCTCTTACCAATAGACGACGTGATAAGTATGGAGGTTCCCTAGAGAATAGAATGCGATTTCCTCTAGAGGTCGTTGAAAGAATCAAGGAAAAGGTAGGTGGAAGACTTCTCCTTTACCGTTTAGGCTCAGACGATCTGGACCCTGCAGGAACCCAAATCGAGGACTCTCAGAAATTCGCGGTGAATCTAGAAGCGGCTGGAGTGGACATTATGGATGTATCTGGGGGCTTGTGCGGCAGTCGACCGGAGCGATTTCAGAATAGGCAAGGTTACCTTATTCCTCAAGCATACCAGATCAAGAAGGTCGTAGACACACCTGTTATTGGTGTCGGAGGAATCAAGGAGCCAGAATACGCTGACAAGTTGATACGGGAAGGCCAGGTTGACTTGGTTGCTGTGGGGAGGGAGCTCTTGAAAGATCCAGATTGGGCGACAAAAGCCGTTAAGACGTTAAAGAAAATCTAGTTCGCACACATGCGTTCACTATTGACTGCTTCGCAGGTAGTATGTCACGAGACTTTTGGCTACGCGCTTTCCTTTTTCATCTTTCACTTCCACGTCGCTTACAGATATTTTGTGGCCTTTATGTACGAGTCGAGCTTCAGCTGTCAAACGCCCTGATTTCACTGGAGATAAGAAATTTATCTTCATTTCAACAGTTACGGGAACAATTTTTAAGCCGGCTGAGCCTACGGTTGCCCAAGCGGCAGCTGAATCAGCTAGACTTGCTATGGCTCCTCCGTGAACTGTCTTCAAAAACTGAAGATGTTTCTCTTCCAGGCTCATGCTCAAACGAGCATATCCCTCTTTCACTTTATCGATCTTCATGTTCAGAAGCCGGTAGTAGAGGCAAGTTTCTCCACGTTTCATCAAATTCGGCAGAGTACTCATGGTTTGAACACCTGACTCTGATAGCAATTCACGTGAATATAAAATTCTTGATAATATGTTAGTTTACAGTGTCGAGTTGTGTCTCATTCGCCAAAAAACCGAGAAAGAGCGCACGTTATTGTCCAATGCCCATCGTGTTGCCAACGCCGACTACTATGAGGGTGTCTCCTTTTTGAGTTCGTTCTTGGATCACCCTTCTAAGCCTTGTGATCGCTCTGTCAGCAGCGTTGGAGATCGTTTCTGTTATTGGAGCTAGCACCTCTTTTAGCGACTCCTTGATGACTATGGCGTAAACTGGAATCTTGTGTTTAGCGGCGATTTCTTCGATCTTGTATTTCTCAACGCCTACGCCACCTATTGCAGCCCCCACACCCTCTGCGATATCGCCGGAGTTTTCGCCCTCTAGCTTGAGCCCTGCATCAATCATCACAACCAGCGAAATCTTTCCGCCGCATGCTTTAATCAGCTTGCCTACTGCGTCTCCGGGCTTCCCAACAGTTCCACCAGGACCCTCAGCCTTCGTAACTAGAACTCGTCTGCCATCAATCATCGCTTCTGCAGCTACCATATCCTTTGCCACTTCGTACTTATCATGGCTGGCTATCAGCTTTGAGACAGTTAGCGCGCCTACGCCATCGCCGATTGGTTTGCCCTGTTTGAAAGCATCTAGAAAAGAGACATAGGCTTGGGCTTCTTCCATTATCCTGGGCAGTTGCATATGAATCTGCATTGTGGTGTATACAGTGCCTGTTTTTTTCCCTGATAGGTAATAATGGCGGACGACACGGTAGATAGTATTCAAAGCCCGTGTTACTTCGACGAGATTGTGTAGGTTCTGTAACTGGTTCTTGTCGGCGTGAGGTGCCATTGCCTTGACTTCATCCTTGACCCGAACATCCGTTGTGTCAAGCAAGTGTTCAAGCCTACGAATTACCCCTGATGGATCCATGTTGACTGGCTGAATAGCGAAGAATTGAAGAAGCGTTTTCAGTCTAGGTTTTGGGTTTTCCTCGGGTTTACCGATTTCGATTATTGCTGAAATCGCCGTCTGTTCTGCCTTATCTCGCATGAGCTTCAGCTTGGCTAGAGCTTTGGATATTTGGCGCATCATTAGAGTGGCTTGTATCCTCTGAGAGAAGAAGGTGAAAGCGAAGAACATTGCAAGATAGACAATACTTACGATAGTACTTATGATGCTTGAATCTGGAGTTAGCGACATCTCGTCCTACCTCTGATTATGGTCAAACTTCACTCTGCATCGCTCTTTCCTTTTGGCTGTTTCAACTGAGCCAATCTTTTGTCTACCGTCTGTAGTTTGCTTCGAAGCGTCTTGATCATTTGTTCGATCTGCAGGCGTTTCCCTTCTAAAGCCTCTACGTTATCTTCAGATTTTTCCTTTCTCTCCTCGAGGAACCCTGAGAAAGGGTTCGGCATTCTCGGCATCGGCAACGACTTCGTTTCTACATCCAACACATCTCTTACGAATTCTTCGAAGAGAGCACTCATACTATTGGCGATTTGACTCTGTTTCGCAAGTGCTCGGTCAAGAATCATCCTTCCGGTTTCTGTGATTTTGTAGGTCTTTCGTCTTCTTTTCTTTTGGAGAGCCCATTCTCCCTCGATGTACCCTGCCTTTTCCAAGCTCTTAAGTAATGGATAGACGCCGCCTGCAGTTGGTCTCCAGAAGCCTCCAGTCCGGTTTTTGATTTCTTTCATTATTTCGTAGCCGTGATACGGTTTTTTGCTCAGAAGAATTAGCACCGCGATTCGCATGTAGCCCTTCTGTGCTTCCTTTAGCCAGTTCGTAGCTGTTTTTTCCTCTTTTTCTGAATGCATGGTCTTTCTGTCTTATTCAGATATAATCGTAATATTTATATTTTACTTCGATATATTGCACTCCACAATAAATATCAACGGTGAGGCTAAGTTGGAAAACGATGTGATGATTGAAGTCAAAAACCTCACGAAAAAATTCAACGGATTCACCGCGGTGGATCACATTTCGTTTGACGTGAAGAGAGGTGAGGTGTTCGGTTTGCTTGGTCCGAATGGAGCTGGCAAAACCACGACAATACGGATGCTCTCCACATTAACCAGACCCACTGAGGGCACAGCCACTGTCGGCAACCATGACATAATGAAGGATGACAATGAGGTGAGGAAACTCGTCGGTCTAGTCTCTGAAAAGATAATAATGTACGACCGGTTGACAGCCCATGAAAACCTGCAGTTTTTTGGGCGTCTCTACAACATGTCTAAAGAGGTCCTCAACAAGAAGATCGACGAACTGCTAGAACTGGTTCACCTAAGCAAATGGAAGAACTCTCAAGTGGGCACCTTTTCATCAGGTATGCGGCAGAGGATGAACGTGATAAGGGCGCTGCTTAACATGCCAAAAGTGCTGTTCCTCGATGAGCCCACACTAGGTCTCGATCCTCAATCGTCAGTTGAGGTTAGAGAGTTCATAAAGAAAATCAATAGAGAAGACAAGACCACCATAATCATCACAACACACATGATGGTTGAAGCCGACATGCTCTGCGACCGCATAGGCATCATAGATCGTGGGAGAATCGCCGCCCTCGATACATCGACAAATCTGAAGAAACTTGTTTCGGGAGCTGACACAACTATCTTGGGGCTAGAGATTCCCAATCTCACCACCAACACAATCGCGTCGATACAATCCCTAGAATGCGTCAATTCAGTGTCTCAGGACAACTCTACTCGCATCAAAGTTCACGCAAGTGGTGAAGAAGCATTTGATACCATAATTGACGCTATAAGAGCAGAGAATGGCAAGATAAACTCTGTGCAAAACCTTCAGCCCACGCTTGAAGATGTGTTTCTACACATCACTGGCCACGAGGTAAGGGATAAGGCAGACCAGAAGATCCAATTGAGAACGAACAGGCATTTTATGCCACGACGAAGGGTGAGGTGAAACTGAATGGGCATCAGGAATTTGATCTCGCATAGCCTCCAAGTAACTTGGAAGGACCTCATGGAGCTGTTCAGGAACAGATTAGGGCTGATTATGCTTGTGTTAATGCCGATATTCATGATGACTTTGGTTGGCTTCATATATCCCTCTGACACATCCATAAGCGACGTGTCAATCGCCTTGGTGAACGAAGACGAGGGAATTGGCAACTACAGTGCAAGTGCAATATTCATCATGGTTCTAGATGAGTTGAACAACAGCACAGGCATGATGGCTATTACTGATGCTTCAAGTCCCGATGAAGTAAGGGACATGATTCAAAGGGAAGAGGTTGAAGGAGGCATAGTCATCGCCAGCAACTTCACCTCAAGCCTCATGAGTGGAGTACAGGGAACCATCATCATCATAACTGACCAATCTAACCCCCAGATGTCGACACTGCTGCAGGCTGTCTTGAAAGAGGTTTTCGAACAGATGGGAACGTTGTTGGCGCAACGGACGGTTGAGGGTCTATCGCCAGCAGCTAACGCAAGTAACTCTCTGGCGATCGTGAAACCCTATAACGTTCAGATAGAAGGAGCAGTTTCAGGAGATTTGAGCTACTTCGACTTCATGGCTCCTGGGTTGATGGCCATGACTGTGATGATGAGTGTAATGACGGGACTTCCGGCGGCTATCTCTCATGAGCGGGAGGTTGGCACGTTGGACGGCATGATGGTTGCTCCTATCAGCAGGCTTGCTGTAATACTTGGAAAGACCCTCGCCCAGACAGCTAGAGGTTTACTTCAAGGGACTCTCATACTCGTATTGGCTGTGGCTTTGTTCGGCGTGACCATTCAAGGAAACATTCTGCTAATCTTCGCGTTACTTTTATTGGGAGTGTTCAGTTTCGTTGGCTTTGGCGTTGTGATAACGTCCTTTGCGAAAGATCAGGAGACCGCAATGATGTTGATGATGACGTTAATGTTCCCTATGATGTTCCTAAGTGGCGTGTTCTTCCCAATAGAACAGATGCCTTGGTTCATGCAGGGCATCTCAAAAGCTCTTCCTTTGACTTACGTAGCCTCAGCTCTGAGGAAAGTTATGGTTCTTGGAGCAGGCGTGTCTGTTATAACAACTGAGCTCGCCGTGCTGATAACGTTTGGTGTCGTCATGACAAGTATTGCCGTGCCAGTGTTTAGGAGAGCAATGACCCGATAGAGAATCATAGCTGAATTTGCATGCGCTAACCTATCTTGCTTCTATTAGGTTTTTCTATTTCCTCTTGATCAATCTGTGAAACTCTCTTGAAGTGCCACTTGGTTGGCTCGTGCGCGCGGCGTGGAGACAAAGAATTTTTTCGCAATGTGAGCTTAGAGCCTCTTTAGAGACAACCGATAAGCTATTACCCCTAAGGCAAGTAGAATTAGACCTGAGATTGTCATGTAGATGATTTCCGGCATCACCGCTTCAAATGGAAGATTTTTAGTCATAATGCTCTGCATGGCGGTGACTAGTTTTGTGAAAGGGAGAACATTGCCAAAGATTTGAGCTGGTTCGGGCATCATGGACAGAGGGAAGAAGGCTCCGATGAAAAATTGGAGTGGAACGCTGATTAAAACCGTGATAGCATTTGCAGCCTCTTCGTTTTTTGCAAGAGACGAGATTATTAGTCCAAGCCCTATTGCAGAAAGTGCGCCCAAGAAGACCGACAAAGCGATTACGGGAATATTCCAGTAGAGATTAACTTGGAAAAGAAGTATGCCACTAGCAAGCATGACAATTCCAGATAGATAGACGATTGCTAGGCTGGAGATGAACTTTCCCGCTAGAAAAGTTGCTGGAGAAACCGGGGCGATAATCATCCTCTGAAATGTTCCCTTTGTGCGCTCAGTTGCGATGGACACAGAAGCATGGTTTAATCCGCCCCAGAGGAGGACGAGGCCTAGTGTGCTTGGAACCATGAAGTCAATGTTTCTAAGCGGGCGCCCAGCAACATCTGCTTCAGTAGTTGAAATAATGATAGGGTCGGCGAGAACTTTAGCATAGGCCTGAAAACCTTCTGGAATTTGGCCAATCACACTTTCTTGATAGTATTCTATAAATCCAGAGATAAAGCCGAGAATGCTTTGCCGTGCAATCATAGAACCCGTGGGGTCGCTTGGGTCCATGTAGAGATCAAGATGGGCTTTTGTTGGAATTGGCACTCCTAAGCTGTCTACGTATCGGTAAGAGAGTGCTTCTGTGAAGTTGACAGGTATAACAACCGCAACCTTGACCTGTCCGCGGCTAATATCATAGGCAGCGGTGCCATTGATGTCTCTATCGCCGTACTCAGCGTATTCGTGAACCGTGAAGTTGACGTCTTTCAGCGCTTGAACAAATGAGTCTCCAATTGAACTGTTGTGAGAAACAGTGCCATTTACATAGATCATTGTTCCGTCGAGGTTGACTGCTCCGACTTGGATGCGACTTGTTTCTCCTGTGCCCACAGTGCCGAACGTGAAGCCAATTATAATGATGAAAAACAGAGGAAAGAGCAATGTGAAGAAGATGGCCGTTTTGTTTCGTGCAATTCCAAGAAAGTCTGTCTTTGCGATTGCGAATACTTGATTTATCGTTCTCTTGAGCTTCACATTTGTTCCTCCTCTTCTCTCAAGCTTCGTCCCGTGAGTAGAATGAACACGTCTTCAAGAGTGACACGTGAAAGCTCAACGGACAGAATTTTTGTACCCACAGAGAGGATAGCCGACACTACGTCTGGAAGGATATCCTCCGCTCTTTTCGTGATTATTTTCAGTGTCTCAATTTTTTCACTTTCATTATAAGCCCTGTAAGACCTTTTGACTCCTGAAATATTCTTCACCGCTTCAATCAGCTTCGAAGTTATTTTGTCTGGAACTACGGTTATGGTGTTTTCCATTTTGACTTTTCTGATGAGTTGATGAGGGCTGCCCAGCGCGATGACTTTGCCCTTGTCCATAATTGCCACTTGATTGCATAGTTCTTCTGCTTCATCCATCATATGAGTTGTTAGCATAATGGTTTTTCCTTCCTTGTGCAACGTCCGAATTATTTCCCAAAGAGCTAGCTTGTTTTTGGGGTCGAGTCCAGCGGTAGGCTCATCTAACAGGATAACTTGCGGCTCATGTAGAAGAGCAGCAGCTATGTTGACGCGACGTTTCATGCCACCAGAGTAGGTGGAAATGTGGCGTTTTACAGCTTTTTCGTCCAGCTGGGTGAACTTCAGAAGTTCCTCAATTCTGTTCCCAAGTTTGCCACCTGGCAATCCGTAAAGTCTTCCGAAAAAGGCGAGGTTTTCGCGAGCATTCATATAATCATACAGAACTATGTCTTGGGGAACAACGCCGAGTGATTCTTTCACTTTCGTAATATTCTCATGAATGCTGTATCCTCCAACCTTAATTGTGCCTGAAGTAGGATTTATCATTCCACAAAGCATCTTTGTAAGCGTGGACTTACCGGCACCATTTGGTCCCAACAAGCCAAAGAGTTCTCCTCTCGCAACGTTCATCGAGACGTTATCCACTGCTATGGTGTCTTCGAAACGCTTAGTGACGGAATCTACTTCAATGTCATTCAAATTCATGGGTCCAGTATCCTTTTCCACCGAAGACAAACTGGTTTGAAATAGGTATTTAACATTGTGCAAGGATAGTTCTTTTGATTCTAATACTTTATCTCAAGTTGCATTAAAAATTCGGGAAGAACAGTGCGCGCGTGTACAATGTCACGGGTCAGCTTTTGTTGGCTCCATTGGAGCATCTCAGGAGTGAAGATGATTGAAGTAGCGGCACTTAGCTTTAGTCTCTCAGTGAGGTTCGGACAGTGAAAAATACAATGCAACGAAGTGGAGAAATAATCCATCTTCATTTTTTCAGGTGTTCTCATCTCATGAATGGAAATCAAGTTAGAAGCTATGATGTTCTGTTCTGGCTATGATTTCATCCTGCAATTCCTTGCCTATATCGACGAAATAGTCACTGTAGCCTGCCACACGGACGATCAGGTCTCTGAATTTCTCCGGATCTTCTTGCGCCCTTCTGAGAGTTTCCGCGTCTACCACATTAAATTGAACATGGTGTCCGCCCAGCTTGAAGTAAGTTCGCACCAAATGCCCCAATTTGTCCATGCTTGTCTCATCTGCCAACAATTGAGGCATGAATTTCTGATTCAGAAGTGTTCCACCCGTCTTGGCATGGTCTATCTTGGCAGCTGTTTTAATCACGGCTGTGGGGCCATTGGTATCCGCTCCTTGGCTCGGTGAGATGCCCTCGGAAACTGGTTCGCCAGCTTTTCTCCCGTTTGGTGTTGCCCCTGTAATCTGCCCGAAGTAAATGTGAACAGTTGTAGGTAAAAGGTTGATTCGATACTCTCCTCCTTTCGTGTTCGGTCGCCCATCCAATACGTCAAAGTACGCCTTAAAGGCAAATTGAGCAAGGTTGTCTGCATAGTCTTCATCGTTGCCATACTTTGGAGTCTTGTTCCACAGCTTCATTCTGGTTTTTTCGGCTCCCTCGAAGTTGTTTCTGAGCATTTCAAGCAATTCCTCCATAGTCAGCTTCTTTGTTTCAAACACATGGTATTTCATCGCTGAAAGCGAATCTGTTAATGTAGCAATCCCGACGCCTTGAACATATGTCGAATTGTATCGTGGACCGCCGTCATGGTAATCTTTCCCTTTTTCTATACAGTCATCAAACAGCAGCGACAAGAATGGAGCAGGCATGTAGTCAGCGTAGAGTCTTTCAATGATGTTGTTACCTTTGATCTTGAGGTTCACAAAATAATGAAGTTGCTTCTTGTAAGCCGCCAATAACTCGTCAAAAGAGGCAAAGTTGGATGGATCTCCCGTTTGCAAGCCGATTTGTTTTCCAGTCTGCGGGTCAATCCCGTTGTTCAAGGTAAGTTCGAAAATCTTCGGCCAATTGCAATAGCCTGTTAAGGTGCAGCTTTCTTTTCCGAAGGCGCTGATTGTTACACAGCCGCTTGGCCCTCCGTCTCTTGCATCTTTCATTGATTTTCCAGCCCGTAGGAATTCTTGGATGATGACGTCAGTATTGAAGATAGAGGGTTGCCCAAAACCTGCTTTGACAACTTCAAGGGCTCTTTTCAGAAATCGGTCTGGGTTCTTGTTGCTCAGTTGAATGCATACACTCGGCTGGATCAGCCGCATCTCTTCCAATGTATCTAGTATGAGATAGGATAGTTCGTTGACACAATCTTCTCCGTCTTTATTCAAGCCGCCAACATTGATCAATGCAAAGTCCTGATAGGTCGCACTTTGCTCCTCGGTGATGTCCATCTTAGGGGGAGCTGGTTGATTGTTGAACTTGACCCAGAAACACTCTAACAACTCTCTTGCGAAGTCTCTTGACAGTTCCCCTTCTTCCAAATCCTTTCTATAGAAAGGATACAAATGCTGGTCAAGCCTACCCGGACTCAGGGAATCCCAAACATTAAGTTCGGTTATCACAGCTAAATGGACAAACCAATACATCTGCAAGGCTTCCCAAAAATCTCGAGGCGAATGAGCTGGGATTTGAAAGCATACATCGGCAATTTTCTCAAGTTCCTTCTTTCTTTTCGGGTTCATCTCCACCGCTGCCAGCTCTTTTGCCTTTTCAGCGTGTCGCCTTGCGAAGATAATCAGCGCATCTGCGGCGATATCCATCGCTTTAAGCTCCTGTTCCTTCCTGTAGCTGTCAGGATCGTTGGAGTTACCCAAACCATTCAGACTGCGCTCAATCTCTCGTTTGAAATCAAGTAGACCCTTATGATAGATCTTATCATCTAAAACAGCATGACCCGGCGCCCTTTGCTCCATGAATTCGGTGAACACACCAGAATTGAACGCATCCTCCCACGGCTCGGACATGGCTGCAAAAACTCGCTCTCGCATGGTCTTGCTTTTCCAGAATGGGATGATCTTCTCACGGTAGATCCTTCTGGTGTCTTCGTTTACCAGAAAGCGTGTTCTGCTTCTTGAGTTCATTACATCCAGGTCCTCAAGTGTGTGACAACACAATTCAGGATAGGTGGGGGTGGCTCTCGGCGCTGGCCCTCGCTCTCCCACAATCAGTTCTCCTTCGTTGATGCATATTGTCTTTATTTCCATCAAATATCTTAAGGCTAGGGCACGAGCTACAGGAGTAGAAACCCTATCAGCGACGCCGCTTTGATAGAAGTCTGTAAGCAGTTCGGCTCTTTCAGTGGATACGTAAGGCTTTGTGTCAATACTTTGCTTTCTCAGGTGTTTGACTCTTTCAGACATCAACGAACTAGCCTCCTATCCGAATTTTCAATCCGAAATCTTTCAGCCTTTCTTCAATTTCACTCAGCATTTCAGCAGAGGGAGGATGGCTCACAAAGGACAAATCTGTTGGTTTCTTCATCCGCTTAAGCTTTTCAAATCCGGCTCTGTGGTAGGGAAGGATACTTATCTCTTTCACAAGTTCAAGTGAAGAGACAAAAGATCCAAGTTCTAGAATGTCTTTTTCGTCATCATTCACATCTGGGATGAGGGGAAAGCGCACAACTATCTTCTGTCTTCTTTCTGAAAGCTCTTTCAGATTCTCTAAGATGAGCTTGTTTGATAAACCTGTAAATTTAATGTGTTTTTCATCGTTGATCATTTTGAGATCATATAAGAATAGGTCCACCTGTTTGCTGATCTTTAAGATGATCTCTTGCTTTACATATCCACAGGTGTCAACAGCTGTATGGATTCCCAGGTTCTTGCAGGTTTTCAGAAGATCATGCAAGAAATGTGGCTGCATCAATGGTTCTCCCCCCGAGAAAGTTACTCCACCTCCTGATTGATCATAAAAAACCAAGTCTTTTTCTATCTCCTCAACTACCTGGGTTACAGTCATCTCTTTGCCAACCAGCTTCAAGGCCTGAGAATTACACGCATCCACACAGGCTCCACACAGATCACATTTTGTTTGATCCAGAAGCAGATAATCATCTAATAAAGAGACAGCGCCTTTAGTGCAGGCATCTTGGCAATCTCCACATACTATACACTTCTCTTTCCACCACATTAAATCCTGTTCTGTTGCCATTCCCTCTGGATTATGACACCAAAGGCATTTCAGCGGGCATCCTTTTAGAAAAACTGTGGTGCGAATCCCCAGGCCATCATGGATTGCATATCTTTTGATGTCAAAAATCATTCCCATATTTTATCATTCAGCCTTCTCTGATTTAAAGCGTACGTGCATGCCATCTCGGAAGAGAAAGTGAGAGCAATGGGTGAAAAAACAGCAAAGAATATAAGTTTCTCTGTTCATGGTGCAATTCTGGTGTCCGGCAAATATGAGTCTCGTGAAACTTCGGCTGTCCATTATCGGAACCTTAGCCATCATAATTGGATTATCCACACTGTTCTTCACGGTTATCCTTTGGCTCATAGGTGTCAATCTTATCGTGCTACCACTCTTCGTCGTGGTGTTCAACATTGTTCAATGGTTAATCGCACCATACCTCATAGACGCTATGTACCGAGCAAAAGAAGTCTCAAGATCCGAGAACCCCCAACTATACGCTACGGTAGAGAGGCTAACCCAGAAAAGCAACCTAAAAATGCCAAAAGTGATGATAGCCAACATCCCGATTCCAAATGCCTTCGCTTACGGCTCACCAATCGCTGGAAGCAGAGTAGCAGTAACAAGCGAACTCTTGAAAACCCTAGAAGAAGAGGAAGTTGAAGCAGTTATAGGCCACGAACTTGGACACTTAAAGCACAGAGACGTCCAAGTGATGATGTTTGTCTCCATTCTACCAGCAATCTTCTACTTCATATACATCTCACTGTTCTGGTCCTCAATGTTTGGAAGAGGTCGAGACGACAGGGGTGGAAATGCCGCAGCAGTTCTTATCGCTATGGGAAGCCTACTTGCCTATCTGATTCTAACCGTGTTCTCTCTCTACTTAAGCCGGCTGCGCGAGTACTACGCGGACCGTCACAGCGCCAGCATCGTAGAAGAAGGACCGCGCAAACTATCTGAAGGCCTAGCAAAAATCGTAAATCACACAGGCAGAATGAAACGTCGCCGCAAAAATGTCGGCAGTTTCAGCTCTTTTAAAGCTCTGTTCATATCCGACCCAGACCGAGCTGAGGCAGATGCCTTGTCCATAACTCAAGCAAGGGCTTTCACGGCTGATCAGAAGCTTGTTGAGCGAGTCCTCAGAAAAGAGGTAACTTCCTTGGACAGACTAGCTGAGCTGTTTTCCAGTCATCCAAACATAGTCAAACGTTTAAAGGCACTACAAAGACTGGCATAGATAACATCAGAACTTCTATCTTCTCATCGATCTCGTGGCGTTCAAGCAGTCTTCAGAGCTTTTAAGAGGTCTCCGCTGTGAATCAGATTCTTTGTTGCTTCTATGTCTTCGTACATGGGCTTGTCCTTCTTCAAGGGGGGCACTTTCTTTCTCAGTAGTGAATATGCTGCTTTCGTTCCTTTTCCCAGTTTCTCGGAACCACGGATATATGCTCCTTGAGCTGCACATAACAGCTCGATAGCTACGATATACTCAACATTATGTAGGATTTCCATGGCTTTTCTCGCTGCTGTTGGTCCCATACTCACAAAATCCTCGAAATTCGCTGAAGTAGGAATAGAATCAACACTGGCTGGATGAGCCAAAACCTTGTTTTCCGAAGCCAAAGCAGCAGCTGTGTATTGAACTGCCATGAAACCGCTCTGTATGCCCGCATCTGCTTTTTCAGGAATCAGAAAGGCTGGTAATCCTTGGCTTAGGTTCTCATCAGTCAGTCTAGCTATTCTCCTTTCAGCAAGGTTGCCAACGGTTGCCAGTGCCACTCCAAGAATGTCCATTGCCAGTGCGACAGGTTGTCCATGAAAGTTCCCTCCAGAAAAACATACTTCATCTTCTGCAAAAACAAGCGGGTTGTCTGTGGCAGAGTTGATTTCGATTTCCACAACATTTCGTACATAGTCAATCGCCTCTCTAACTGAACCTAAAACTTGAGGCGTGCACCTTAGACAGTACGGGTCTTGAGGAGACATCCCAAGCCTAGTTGCTTTCTCGCCCGAAGTGATTAGCTTGCTTCCAGCGGTCAGCAACCTTATTCTTTGAGCGCTTTTGATTTGACTGCGGTGTGGTCTAACCCGGTGAATTCTCTCATCGAAAGCATCAGAAATTCCCATTAGAGCCTCAAGACTCATTGCAGCTGCTACTTCAGCAACCTTTACAAGTTTCTCAGCGTCGTAAAATGAAAGGGTTGCAATGGCGGTCATTAATTGTGTGCCGTTGCTTAGAGCTACACCTTCCTTTACGTCAAGTTTGATTGGCTGGATTTCAGCTTTTCCCATGGCCTTTCTTCCGCTCATCACTTTTCCTTTGTATTCAGCTAAACCTTCACCTATCATGACAAGAGTCATGTGAGAAAGAGGAGCAAGGTCTCCGCTGGCTCCAACGGAGCCTTTCTCTGGAATAATCGGATGTACACCTTTGTTAAGCATGTGAACTAGCGTCTGCAGGGTTTCCATTCGGACTCCCGAATATCCTTTTGCGAGTGTATTTATGCGCAGCAGCATCATGGCTCGAACGATTTCTTTTTCTAAGGGTTTTCCAACTCCAGCAGAATGGCTTCTGATCAGGTTTGACTGCAGTTCCCTCATATCTCTAGATGGAATGGTTATATTGCCTAACGCGCCAAATCCTGTTGTGACGCCGTAAATTGCACGCTTCTCTTCTACGAGACGCTCAAGAAAATCTCTGCAGCTCTTTACCTTATTTTCGGTTTTCCTTGGAATTGCTACTTTTGCGTTATGTCGAGCTACAGCCACGGTGTCTTCTATGGTTAAGGTTTCGCCGTCAATATGTATTCTTTTCATTTTTCTTCATCCAATTGCCTTTAGAGCTGTTGAAAATAGTTAGCAAGAAGAATACGCTTAACTCTTTGCATATTGTCGCACTATTTCATCATCGGTATTTTGATTCCACTAGTCTTTGCCATTTCTTTGGCTTTCCTGTAGCCTGCATCAACATGGCGTACTATGGCTGTTCCTGGATCTGTGGTCAGAACTCGGACAATTCTCTTCTCCGCTTCTTCTGTGCCGTCTGCCACGAGGCACATTCCAGCATGGATACTGTAACCCACACCTACCCCTCCCCCGTGATGAACTGAGACCCAAGTGGCACCAGCTACCGCGTTCAAAAGAGCGTTCAAAATGGGCCAGTCAGCTATAGCGTCGCTTCCATCCTTCATGCCTTCAGTTTCTCTGTTGGGCGAAGCAACGCTTCCACCGTCCAAGTGATCTCTTCCAATCCAGACTGGTCCTGAAAGCTCGCCTTCACGCACCATATCATTCATGATTTTTCCAAACTTAGCTCTCTCGCCGAATCCAAGCCAGCAAACACGAGCTGGTAAACCTTGAAACTTAACTTGTTCTTTTGCTTTCTGAATCCATCGGCAGAGCTCTTTGTTGTAGGAAAAAACGTCCAAGATAACGTCGTCAAGCTTGTGTATGTCGTCTGGGTTGCTGACAAGTGATGTCCAACGGAAGGGCCCTCGTCCCTCACAGAACATTGGTCGTATGTAGCGCCTAACAAAGCCTGGAAAGGCAAAGGCAGCTTCAAGCCCAGCGTCGTGGGCCTGTTGACGCAGGTTGTTGCCATATTCAAATGTTATTGCTCCCTTTTGCATCATTTTTATCATGGCTTTCACCTGGACCCGCATGCTTTCTTTGGCACATCTTACGTACTCCGCAGGATCGTTTTCTCGAAGCTTGTCTGCTTCTCCTTTCGAAAGCGCAGCGGGGTAGTAGCCGTTTAATGGATCATGCGCCGCTGTCTGGTCGGTTAAAACGTTTGGGATTATGCCTCTTTTAGCGAGTTCTGGGTGAACCTCAGCGGCATTGCCAAGCAAGCCTATGCTTTTGGGTTGCTCTTCCTCCACCGCTTGTTGAGTCATATCCAGAGCTTCGTCTAGGTCTTTGGTCCACGTTTCAAGATAGCCATATTTGACCCTTCTTTCGATGGCTCTCTTATCTATCTCTACAACAAGTGCGACTCCATCATTCATTGTTACAGCCAGCGGTTGGGCTCCACCCATCTCGCCTAAACCCGCGGTTAAAACAAGCTTACTCCGCAGAGTTCCATTGAAATGCTCTTTGGCAACTGCCGCTAGCGTTTCGTATGTGCCTTGCAAGATGCCTTGGGTGCCGATGTAAGCCCATGAGCCAGCGGTCATTTGACCAAACATGATCAAGCCTTTTTGTTCAAGTTCGTAGAAGTAATCCCATGTTGCCCATTTTGGCACAAGCATAGAGTTGGAGATTAGAACGCGAGGCGACCACTCATGTGTTTTGAAAACTGCGACTGGTTTCCCGCTTTGTATGAGAAGAGTTTCATCTGTCTCTAGTTCTACGAGCGCGTCAACAATACTGTGGAAGCATTCCCAATTTCTTGCTGCTTTGCCGGTGCCGCCGTAAACAATTAGGTTTTTGGGGTCTTTAGCTACCTCTGGGTTGACAACGTTGTAAAGCATACGTAGAATGCCTTCAATCTGCCAATTTTTACAATGTAGTTTGGAGCTTTCTGTTAGTTCAGCGATTTTCCCCGGCTCCAACATGGTTGTTCACGTGTGAGCCATTATAAAGAAGCAGATTATAATCTTTACTTGGACTTCAAACAAAGGTTTCGGAAAGCATCCATACTTTTGTTTGTTCTTGGAGCAATAGTATGGAAAAGCCTGAAGCTATTGCCATCATCACAACATACAGAATGGCGGCGATCGCTGCTGGAGGAAGACTTTCAAGCCAACCTGTGCCATGATAACGCCTAACCAATAAAACCCAAGTGATGAATGCAAACGCTATGCCGATATCCATGAATGGAATGGAACCAGGTAAAAATGGTGAAACCAAAGCAAACGCCGCGGCTACAGCTAAACCTGAGAAAGCAATTACAGAAGCCCTTCTATAAAAAGTGCGCTTTACTGAACCACCTGCTAATATGGCGGCAAAAATGAAGGTCAGAATGATTAGGCTTGGAAAAAAAGAAAGCGCTACATGCAGAAGTATTTGTAAAGACCACATGTTGTTCCACCTCACAGTACAAGGCTGAAAGAGAACATTTAAACTAATCTACCTAGTATTCGCATTTGCAATGCATGCAAACGGTCTCTGAAGAGCTAGCATTTGCGCTTCAACCGGATGCTCATCTTACTTCAAGATCTCGAATTTGTCGATCAGAGTTTTTGGTCTTAGGAGCAAGAAGATAGAGAAAAAGTGCGCATGCCGTCTTATTTTTTTCTTTGAGAAATTATCTTGCCGGTGATGCCGTTAATTTTCACATTCGCTACTTTCCCGGTGTTTATGTTTTGAAATGTGAGTTCATACACTGGAATGTAGACCATAGTGTGCTGATTGACTTCGAACCACTCTTTGGTGATTCTTTCTATATCTGAAGGTCTTCTAACGATTTTAGATCTTAGGAACTCAATCACTTGGTGAGGCGAGATCTTGGCTTCTCTCAACTTCTTTTTGATTTCCTCAAGATTTTCTAGCTGCTCTTCCGCGTAGGCGGCATAAGCCATTTGCTCAGGTTTGACTTCACGTCCCATCCTGTCAAGAATGAAGTGCCCTTGATTCTCGTAGTGAAAATGGCCTTCACCCTCAAGCCTTACCACTCCGCTGGATGGTTCAGGTCTGAATTTCTTGCCGAGAATAAAAATGCATTGCACTTTTTCCTTAACCCTTGTGATAAAGATGTATCTCTTACAATAATCGACTGTGTATTTTCCGCCAACAACAATGTATGGTTCATAATATCTGTCAGCGGAAATGAATCGTATTTCGTATAATTTGGGCTTTAAAAGACCTAATCTAACAAAGAATTTTCTTTTTGCTCTCTCCATCAGTAGCTTTGCGGTAGCGAGATCAATGCGAGTTTTCAAAATAACAATCTCTCTGTCAACGACCTTCTGCGGCAACACTGCAATCTCAGTCAATGGCTAGCACTTCTACTCTAGAGAGAACTACTTTTTTCGTCAATTATCCTTTATGAACTCACGCTCCACATTCAGAATCTTCAGCTGATATGATCCACATAAACCTCTTCAATCAAACCGGAGATGCCAATCTATCATTCAGCTGAACGATTAAGAGTACTAGACCGTGGAATAGAATTTAATAAACCAGGGAAAAGAAGCGTGTTTGAGTCGAAGATGTGTTTTGCGGCGGAGTTTACTCAAGCTTTTCGGCGGTTGGTTCTTCAGGTTTTGGGCTTATCTTTAGGGCGCTTGGTCCATGGGGAAACGTGGATACCGTGTATATGTCTCTGACGCCTGGGATTTCTTTTATTTTTCTGTACACGAACTCTGCGGCTTTTTCGGTGTTTTCAGCGCTAAACCAAACACCTACGTCCCAGGTTCCGAATATGTTCATAGTGTAGCATAAGTCCACTCCTGAACTAGGCTTATCCGAGAGACTTCTTAACGCATCTATTGCATCGATTATTTTGGCTGGATTCAATTTCAATAAAGCCAGATACTCTGTTATCCGATTGCTTTGGGCGCTTGTTCCATGGGGGAAGGTAGCTACCGTGTATATATCTGTGACGCCTGGGATTTCTTTTACTTTTTTACTTGCGAATTCTGCGGCTTTCAAGGTGTTCTCAGCGCCAAGCCAGATGCCTACGTCCCAGGTTCCAAATATGCTCATAGTGTAGCGCAAGTCCACTCCAGAGCTGGGCTTGTCGGGAAGTTTTCTCAAAGCATCGATGGTGTCAACTATTTTTCCTGGATTTAATTTCAATAGAGCTAGATATTCTGCCATCCGATTCTGACCTCAACTTAGTTTGTGTTATATAGCATTTGATTCAAACCATTTAATTCTTATGAATCATGCATCATGATCATGAATAAATGAAAGCGTGAAGAATCAGCATCGTGGAGTTCTGTGAAAAACATCTATTAGACACGTTTCTGCGGCGTCCGTTTCTTCAAAGATTCTTAATCAAATTGACATGGACTGATAATCAAGATAGCATCTTCATAAATCATAAGTTTTCAGTATTAGGAGCAAGAGAATGGGAAAAGATTTTGAATTCAGCTCGTTTGACAACGATGATAGTTGCGTTCGTCTTCTTAGCAGGACTATCCTTTTCTCACCGTTGTTTTGCAGCAAATTATACATACAGTTATTGGCTTCTTGATCATCCAGATGGTTCTCAACGTTACGAGCTTACCGTTTCAGTGACTTCCTCGCTTTTCGAGTATTATGACAGCAAAGACCATAACTTATATTCTTCTATAGACTTTGGAAAGTTTGTCACTCCTTACGCTTTGAAACCCATGGCTGATAGTCTTTGGAGCATCTATAGCAATGAGGAAGATTTTGCCAACGGCGTTTTGATGATTATGCATCAGATACCCTATGTGGTAAGTGCCCCTCAAAAATATCCAGTGGAGACCATTGTTCAAAACGAAGGCGACTGCGACCTTCTTTCTTTTATATCAGCATCTGTAATGATGGCTGGCGGATTGGACGTTGTACTATTTTACTATGAAGCGGAAATGCACATGAACGTTGGTGTTTATCTTTCTCACGCACCTAACGATGCAAGATCGGAAGTTTACTACATTGATCATAGCGGCAAGTCGTATTACGTGGCTGAGACCACTGGCGGCTTCTGGGAAGAAGGATGGAGAGTTGGAGAATGCCCCGATGAGCTGAAAGAGGCTTCCGCACAAATTATAACGCTGGAAGATGCTGAACAATTGTCGCCAGGACAAGTTTCCTCAGGTTATAACGCCTTAGCTTCTTCTTCACTCTCGCTGACTCTCTCTTCCACGTATATCACTCAAGGAGCTATGGTTACCGTTAGTGGACAACTATCACCTGTTGGGTCAGACAAAACTGTTACGATTTATGGGAGGAGAAGTGGTTCTCAATGGAGCATCCTAGGGACAACCTTAACGGACTCTGATGGAAGATTCTCGTTCCTGTGGAAACCTGAAACCGCTAGTACCTATTTCCTCAGAGCAAGCTGGTCGGGAGACTCTGATTATGCCGGCGCAGACAGCAGTATTCACTCTCTCACGATCTTACCGATCGATTGGAACACAATTTTGATTGTTTCGATTATATCTGCCAGCTTGATACTGGTCGTAGTCATAATTGCAGTATCGAGACGCAAAGCATCTGTGGAAGAGATCTTTCCAGGCGACGAAACAGAAAGTATCTATCTTTCTGAATTAGTCAAGCGTTTGAGTAGTTCCATTAACTTTGATATCGGAGTTACTTCATCCCTAAGATCATTTCTCAAACTAGAATAGGTTCATATAATTGCTCTATGAGTTACATATTACAACCACGTGTCTATGACGGAATAAGATGCGAAGCACCTTGCATGTATTGCCTATCGAGAAGACAAATGTAAGACGGTTCCTTGACTTTCTCGACGAGGACAGAATTCTGCACATCTTCACCATCTACGACCTTAGATTCATGAGGAATAAAACAAAAGTTTGGGCGGCTCTTGAAAATGACGAAATGCGTGGCTATCTCTTCGAGTTTGACAAAAGAATAATCCATACACGTGGGCAAACAGAAGGCATAACAGAACTCTTAGACTATATCAGTTTGGAAGAGCCAGTGATGGTCATAGAGCCTCACCACCTAGCAGTGATTGAGAAGTCTTTCAAGCCAGTTGAGCCAACAGACGCTTCAAGTAAAGGCAAGATCACTACATATCTTGTCATGAAGACAAATGCTGAAACCTTTCAGCCATCAATCAAACATCGCTTCAAGAAGTTGGAAGCCGAAGATCTTGATGAGGTTTCAGAACGTATTGGAGAAGGATGGGCGAAGCGGGTTGAAGACGCGATTCGTAGAGGCATGGCCTTCGGTGCATATGAAAGAGATTCATTAGCATCTCTTGCAACGGTTCCCGAGATCATAGAGGATATAGCATTTGTTCGTGGAGTCTACACCGTTCCTTCCCTCAGAAGTAAAGGTCTCGCGACCTCAGCGACTTCTGCTCTGATAGAAGAGCTAATCAGCCTCGATAAGGAGGCAATACTATGGGTCGCAAAAGCCAACACGCCAGCGAGAAAAGTCTACGAAAAGATAGGCTTCAGAAAGACAGGACAGGTACTTCTAGGCTTTAAGGCAAGAAGATTGTGAAGCATTACCCAGAGGTTTTGGCGCCGGGAATGGGATTCGAACCCATGAGGCCTCGAAAGGCCACAGGCTTTCTTGTGGTCATCTCAAGGCCTGCGCTTTATCCACTCAGCCCACGGGATGTAAGACGCAGGTCTCCTACATTATCCCGGCACGTCTCAAATCCCGACGCCTTTTGGCAAATGCTTCTAGGTTTGCTCTTCCATAAAATCTTTGTCTAAGATTGCTGTTTATTCGGCTTGCTCAATAGGTCGTGTTGAGCTTGGAATTGAGCAATTTTTGGGGTTTTCTGAAGCGATAGAATGTTCTTCCGTCTTCTAGTTCGATAATTTTCAGCTTCAGTTTGTCTCCGATCTTGAGTTCATCATGTTTCGCGTTGTCTATCCGTGCAGAGATCAATAAGTCGCTTATCTTCACTATGCCAATGCAAAAGGGAACATCCTGAGCGAATCCTAAAGGTGCTCCAAGCCGCATCTCAGTGAAAGCGTAAAGTTCGCCATCTTCTCCTAGATCAACCCATTCTAGTTTGTCAGAGAAGCAGTTGGGACACACTATTCTCGGAGGCCACAAAAGCTTGGCGCATCTTTCACATCTGGTTGTTGTCAGCTGTCCTTCTTTGAGATTTTCAAAGAATTTCCCAATTTTGGTGTATTTTTCATCTTCTAGCGGATAGAAGTCCAGCATGAATGGTAGTTTTATTTTTCCTGGTCGCTTAATTTTTTCAAATCCTGGTTTGCTCATTTTCATTCACCTCGAGTAGACCATGATGCTGTGGACATTAGCTGGTCCACTTAGGTTGTGCGCAACTGCAATTTCAGCGCCACTTACCAGTCTTCCTTTCGGAACAGAACCCCTGAACTGTTGAAGTATGTCCAAGCTTTGGAGAATCGCTGTTGCGCCAAGTGGATGTCCGCAACCAAGCAGTCCTCCTCGGGGGTTTACGGCAACTTTTCCGCCAACATGTGGTTGGCCTTCTTCAACGAATTTTCCACCTTCACCTTTTTTGCACCAGCCAAATGCTTCATATTCCAAGATTTCTGATATGGTGAAGCAGTCATGTAACTCTGCAATGTCGATGTCGTTGGCTGTAGTCTTTGCCGACTTTAGTGCTTCTTTGGCTGCAATTTTCAGAGGAATCCATTCTGTTAGGCTGGCTAGATTGTTGACTGCATTTCCTATACTGGCTTGCCCACTTCCGATGATATACATGGGCGTGTCTGTATATCTCTTGGCTTCTTCTTCAGGAACGAAGACTACACCAGCTGCCCCATCGGTTATTCCGCTGCAGTCAAATAGTTTAAGCGGAGGAGACACGACCAGCGATTTTAGTACATCTTCAACCGTAATCTCTTTCTGAAATTGGGCAAGCGGGTTCATGGACGAATAATGATGGTTCTTCACGGAGACAATTGCCATCTGCTTTTCAGTTGTACCATACTCGTGCATATGCCTTTGTGCGGTCATCGCAAAGAACGGTGGAGCTGAAAGCCCGTTGACTCCATCCCATTCGCGGTCTAACACGCAAGTCATGTTGGTTTGTGCTTCAGCCATGTCGGGCATGAACATCTTTTCCACTCCGAAAGCAACCGCTACATCAGATAAGCCCGTGGCGACACAAGCCCACGCGTATCTAATCGCTGCTTGACCCGAAGCGCACATGAGTTCGGTTCGAGCAATGACCTTTCTAGGTGTGATACCCAGATACTCGGCGGCCATGGGAGCTACATGGGCTTGAAAAGCGAATCTTTCTGGTTGTGCCGCTCCAACGATGAGACTGTCAACATCCTTGGGCGACAAGTTGTCAACGGATTCGAACATGGCTTTTCCGGCTTCTTGCACTAGGTCTCGCCAACTTGCCTTTCTTTTGCCGCATCTGGTTGCTCCGCCGCCGACAATTGCAACTTTTCTCATTTGGATTCCTTCTATTGAAACACGTATCTGTGGAGAATTATTGAGATGGCAGTGGGCTCTTATAACTATAACATTGAAGAGTCATTGTACATTAGTGAGAGGGGAAGAAGGAGATCTATTTTCCTTTGTACTTTGGTTTTCTTTTCTCTATGAATGCTGATACTCCTTCTCTGAAGTCCTCTGTTGAAGTCAATATTCCGAAGGCTTCTGCTTCGTGTATTAACCCTGTTCTCAGATCTGTTTCAATGCTGTTGTTGATTAGTTCTTTAGCCAGCTTTATGGCTATTGGAGGCTTAGTCATGATCACCTTGGAAAGCTCTTCAACAGCTGATCTGAGCTTTTCAAGTGGCACCACCATGTTGATCAATCCAATCTTTTCAGCGGTTTTGGCATCAATCATCTTCCCAGTGAATACCAGGTCTTTGGCTATGCCTTTTCCAACTAAACGAGGTAATCGTTGCGTTCCTCCCCAGCCTGGAATCAGACCGACATTCAGTTCTGTTTGTCCAAGCCTCGTATTTTCTGAAGCTATCCTAATGTCACATGACATTGCTAGTTCCAATCCTCCACCAAGAGTGTAGCCGTTGATAGCCGCAATCACCGGTTTTCCCAGTTCCTCAATCGCCAAAGTCAATTTTTGTCCGCGTCTTGTGGTCTCGACCGCCTCTACTACATTAATGTCCTTCACTGTTTTCAGATCTAAGCCAACGCAAAACGCCTTTTCACCGGCTCCGGTGATCACTATAACCTTGACGTTTTCGTCCTTTTCTGCTTCTTCAAGTCTTGAAAGAATCTCTAGAACGGTTTCTGCGTTCAGCGCGTTTAGAGTTGTTGGACGGTTTATGGTTATGATTGCCATTCCATCCTTTTTCTCGTAAAGGGTGTTCTTAAATTCCAAGTTTTTCCTCTCCATTAGAAGCTCACTATTCTATTTTTTCCAATCGTAGAAGCCTTTGCCAGTTTTTCTGCCTAACAGGTCTCCTCTCACCATCTGTCTCAACAGTGGGCAAGGTCTGTATTTTGGGTCAAGTTCACTTCTCAGAAGCTCAGCTATGGAAAGGGTTGTGTCTAGTCCAAGGTAATCAACCAGTTTTAAGGGGCCCATTGGCCAGTTTAATCCCAATGTTATGGCTTTGTCTATGTCTTCTGGGTCAGCTACTCCTTCGTGAACTAGGAATATCGCCTCGTTTAGTGCTGGGATGAGTATTCTGTTCACTATGAAACCTGGGGAATCCTTCTTCACGATTACTGTTTCTTTGCCCATTTTTTTGCTCGCGTCAACTATGACATTGACTGTTTCATCGGATGTTTTGGCTCCACGGATAATTTCCACAAGTTTCATCAGTTGGGGTGGATTGAAGAAGTGCATTCCGCAGATTTTTTCCGGTCGGTTGGTTGCTGAAGCGATTTCGGTTATGCTGATTGACGACGTGTTTGAGGCTATTATTGCTTCGGGTTTGGCGAATTTGTCGACTTCTGCGAAAACACTTCTTTTCAGTTCAATTTTTTCTGGAACGGCCTCAATTATGAGGTCGGCGTCTTCCACAGCTGTTTTTAAGTCTAGCATTGGATGTACTCTTGCTGAGATTTCTTTGGCTTCAGCTTCTGTCATTACTCCCTTTTTGAGAAATCTTTGAAGGCTGTTATTTATCATTTTCATGCCGTTGTCAACGAACTCTTGTTTCACGTCTCTTAGGTTGACCTCGCATTTGGCTGCTTGGGCTGCAACTTGTGCGATGCCATGTCCCATCAATCCAGCGCCTAGAACTGCTATTTTCTTTACTTCCATCATTTATACCTCTTTTTTTCATGAGTGAATTGCGAAGAGAATATATAATTTTCAACAGTGATTATTAAGTTTTGATTAACAGGTTCGCGTCAGTGGATATTGGATGATGAGCTATGGTTTGGTTGAATCTTGGTCAGATCTTGAGAGTTCATGCGAAAAAACTCCCTAACAAACTAGCGTTGAAGGATTGGCATGGAAAATCCTTAACGTATAAGGAGCTGGAGTTGAGAACAAACAGACTGGCAAATGGCTTGTTAGACATGGGTTTGAAGAAGGGTGACAGAGTTGCCGTTCTGCTCTATAACTGCTGCGAGTTTGTGGAGATTGGCTGCGCTTGTGCTAAGGCTGGATTGGTTGTTGTTCCTATTAGTTGGCGGTATATTCCCAAGGAGATTGAGTATGTAGTTAACAATTCTGATGCTAAGGCTATGATTGTTGGCGAAGAGTTTATCGAGGCTGTTGATTCGGTTCGGTCGAACTTTGAAAAAATCGGAGGGAACAGTTACGTCTGTGTTGGTAAGAACAGGCATGAAGACTATATTGATTTTGAGGAGTTCATTTTGCGTTCTTCGGAAGCTGCGCCTAACGTGGAGGTTAACGAAAGGGACACGTGGTTTCAAATCTACACTTCGGGCACCACAGGAGTTCCGAAAGGTGTGGTTCGTTCACACATGTCCTACGTGTCTTTCTATCTGATTAATGCTGTTGAGTTCGGCTTTTCAGAAAGCGATTATGGAATGATCGTCATGCCGCTTTATCATGTAAATTCGACTTTTTATGGTCCGATTTTCCTGTACATCGGAGCGTCTCTTTATGTTGGTCGAGACAAGGGTTTCGATTCCATTGAGCTTCTACGTGCTATAGATGAAGAGAAGCTGACCTTCACCTCATTGATACCTACACATTATCATTTGATACTGAACGTTCCTGAAGATGTGAGGAAGAAGTTCGACTTGAGTTCTATGCGGAGCTTCCTTTGCTCGTCTGCACCCGCCCGAAGCAAGATAAAAAAGGGAATTCTGAAATGCTTTCCAGATGTCAAGTTGTTTGAAGCTTATGGCTCTACCGAGGCTGGTCTCGTCACGATTCTCAGACCTGAAGATCAGCTAAGGAAGCTGGGTTCAATGGGGCGCGAATGTCTCGGAACTGACGTGATTAAGCTTCTGGATGAGAATGGCGAAGAAGTGCCTGTTGGCGAGGTAGGTGAATTGTATTCGCGGGGACCGATGATGTTTGACGAGTACTATAAGCTGCCTGAGAAGACGAAGGAGTCGTTTAGAGGCAGATTATTCACGGCTCGTGACATGGTGAAGCAGGACGAGGAGGGCTACTATTACATTGTGGATAGAAAGGATAACATGATTATTACGGGTGGGGAGCATGTCTATCCTTCCGAGGTTGAGGAGATCATCTCTGAACATCCCAGAGTTTTCGATGTTGCTGTGATTAGTGTGCCTGACGAGAAGTGGGGTGAGGCTGTCAAGGCTGTTGTGATTCTGAAAGAAGAAGAGAAAGCCAGTGAAAAGGAGATTGTTGAATGGTGTCGTGGCAAGATGGCTGGATACAAGAAGCCCAAGTCTGTAGATTTCATCTCAGCATCCGAAATGCCAAGAACAGCAACTGGGAAGATCTTACACAGAAAACTCCGAGAACGATACGCTGAATAACGTTAAGCTATGCAACTGAACTGGATTCTTTTGTGAATGCCACGGTAGACTGTTCTATCACTCTCGAAGAACTTGAACACTCTTTCCTCTAGGCGGTTTTCTGTTTGTTTACTCGCAGATTTCCCATCTTATGCTTAGAGCTCTAATTTGGCTTTCAAAGAAGGGTGTTGAGTTAAATGACCACAGCCCTCTGAAAACGCTTAAATTATTTGAAACTAAGAACTTGGTGAAGAATAGGGGAGGAATAATGTGGCACACAAGGAAGATTTACGCAAATGGCTAATAGAAGCTTTGAAAGCACACGCTGGAAACGCATCAATTGTTAAACTAAGTAAGTATATATGGGAGAACTATGAGAGCGAGCTAAGAAATTCTGGTGACTTGTTTTACACTTGGCAATATGACGTTAGATGGATTGCAACCCGATTACGAAAAGAGGGCGTTATGCGTTCAACTGACTTATCTACGAGAGGAACCTGGGAATTGATGTGATAACACGGCTTAAACATGCTGACCAATTAATACTCAAGAGACATGAGACGATTGGTTTACTACTGCAACAAGTTAACTCAGTATCTTCTTTGTTTCTTTGCATCCAGTATTTGGAGGAATACCTCAACGTTTCTTTTGACTTGAGCTTCGTTGTAACTTCTCCAGTCCGTAGAATCCATATCAAGTATTAAGCTGGGCACTCCAAGCCTCTTGTTAATTGTTTCTTTCACTATTGTTTCGCCGATTGACATCATTCTGCAGCCCCAGTTTGTTGGCAAGATCGCACCGTCAACCTTGAAATCTTTCACGAGATCCTCTATCAAGTCAATCTTTCTGTCGACACTGCAGTTTGCAAAGTTCGGCAAATACTTTCTTGCTAAGCTCTCCAAAGGCTTAGAAGGATCTAGCCTTCCCATCCAAACGTGAGAAAATGTTTCAGCAACAACAACTGCTCCTAAACTGTTGAGGTATTCAAAGAATTTCAGGTCAAACCAGAGAGGCAGATTATCCCAAACCAGCCTGTACTTCTCATTTTCTATTCTGCCAAACTTGCTCTCCGCTCGTTCCTTAACTTCATCCCTCAACTTCTCATAGAAGTCAACAGCCATCTGCGCCCCTGGAACACTAAGCATAAAGAACACGGCAGAAAATGCATCGCGAGCACTCATTGGTGTAGGAATTGCTTTTCGCCAATCTTGAATCTCCTTCCAAAGCTGGCTAGTGCGGTCTGAAAGCTCTGTTGCCCTTCTCAATCTGCTTTTATCGAGTTGTGTGCCAGTTTGCTTCTCTAAAAAGTCGATTAAATCTTCCAGTCGCGAAACGTAGAACTCTATGTGCGCCTTCTCAAGGTTCTCCGAGTCTGCGCCACTTATGTTATATGCTATGTCTAGAAGAAACAATGGAACCTTAAAGTGTCGGCTGACAAATTGAAACCATTTGAAATGTGTGTCACAGGCGCCTGTTGACGCAACAAGAAAATCAGGCTCAGGCAATCCTCCCTCGGGTAAACTCGCCCTTTTCTCAAAGAGCGATCCAATTACAGTTCTTGCATAGGAGCACAAATCTTTGGAGAAACCTTTGCCCTCAGCGATTTCACAAAGCTTTACTGAAACTCGTCTAGCCGCGCAAAGAGAAGCATAGTTTTCAGGCCACACAGGGAAGATGTCCATGGCTAGCAGCATCTCAACTGGAAAGGTTGAGGCAACCCAAGCAACTGGCTTTCCCTCAGCCTTAGCCTTGTGAGCGTCTTCGTAAAACTTCTTCACATAATTATTGTAAAAACCTCTCAAAGTTTGCAGCCTTCTCTCTGGTTTGGCTTCTGCCATAACCTACCCAACTCCACCTACCATCTCTATGAAGGCTTCTATTCTCGTCTTCAACTGGGCCAATCCGCTCAAAGAATGATCCCACTCCAAGTACAGAACCGGCAAACCCATGGCTTTCAACTCCTCTATAAGATGAGGAGCATCAAACATGTGAGTGTCGCAAAACTTCAAAACAAAAACTATTGCTGCCTCAACATCAAACTGCTTCGCCATCTCAACAGTGTGCCTAAACCTCTCTTCATGATCAAACATGAAAGAAGACGGAATCTTATCCAGATATCTTCTAGCAATGGCATGCAACGGATCGCCGCCGGAGTCAACAATATCCCAAAAATACCTCGAACCTGTGCACCAGTCATCAGCAACAACGCCGCCACCAACAGATTCAGCAATCTTGAGCATCTCCGAGTTATCCATGACACTTCCGGAAACAAGCAGCCTCACACCTCTCTCAGGTGGGTCATCACGATTGGAAACCTCAGCAAGCAGACGGTTCAACAAGTTGTTGTGCTCATCCTTTGACGCCACCATACTGGAAAGAACAATCTCTAGTGCCTCAACTCCCGAGATCAGCGGAGGGTCCTTTCTCCTCAGATCGTAAAGTTTTTTCAAAAGTATCCGATTCTCATTGTAAACTTGGATTGCATTCTTGAGCGCAGTGTCAGTGATTATCTTTCCAAAGGTTTTCTCCAACGAGCTCTTAAACCTCAAAATCTCCTCGTAAAAGAAACTGTGTGCCTCTTCAGTTTTCGTATGCGGAGTGTTGATGAACTGTATATATGGAGTTTTAACATGATATCTCCACATGTCAAAGATTTTGTCACGGTTGTCGCAGCTACCAGAGGCAACAAAACCATCCAGATAATCGTAGTCTCCTTTTAAGGCAGCGTTAAAACTGCTACGAGTAAAAGAGCACGTGTTGACAGGCAAGTAGACATCAGCCAACTTCGTGTTCTCAACATCTCCAAAAACCATCACTGGCAAGGCGTTTACTGCGTAAATGAGTTCTTCTGGTGTGTAAGCGCAACTCCATCCAATTACACGTTTACCTTTGGCTTTCCAGCTTCTCGCTGCATCATGTCTTGTCAAAAGCAGATTTCTGAAAGGACTTGAAACGCCCATCGCCGAAACTCCTTTGGTAGATGCTGCTTTCAGGTGGTTTTGAGGAGAAGAAAAAAGTACCATCCTCTTATTTTAAGGGTTTGGGCTTGGAATACCGATTCTCTATGGTTTTCAACAAACCAGTGAATGTTGAATTGACAGGTGTTGGAATTCCATATCTTTCTCCGTAGCGGGCTATCGCTCCACTCATGAAGTCAACCTCGGTTGATCTCCTATTTTCAACATCTATAAGCATGGACGGCTTATGGGCGCCGCCTTTTTCGAGATAAGATGCAAACCTGTTGAGAGCGTCTTTGCCGAAATCATATCCGTCCGCTTTTGCCACCTTCAGCCCTTCTTCAAGTATCTTCACGGCAAGACGGCGTGTATGGTCAGATTCCATCGCTTCCTTCATAGTCTGTCTGGTTACAGCGCATATTGAACAGAGAGCAGAGTTCAAAATGGTTTTTTTCCACACATCCTTTTTGATTCC
>JASFPO010000007.1:0-35470 GCA_050115935.1 Candidatus Bathyarchaeota archaeon
AGCTTTGATGAGAGAGCCAGATTTCCATTCAGCAATGCAGAACAAGTGTTTAGAAAATCCAGCTTGCCATCTCTACTCGATTACAATCATTGGTTGTCCGTGACTTACGCTTGAGCCTTCCGAAACATGGATTTCCTTAACGATTCCTGCTTTAGGAGCGTTTATCTCGTTCTCCATTTTCATGGCTTCTAGGATGCATATAGGTTGTCCCAAGCTTACAGAGTCTCCAACCTTCACTTTCACTGAAACAACTATGCCGGGCATTGGAGCAGTTGCGACGTTCAAGTTTTCGACAATGGGTTTGCTTAAAGGTTGTTTTCTGGGAACAGGCAAAGTTGGTTCCATAAATCGGGCTGATGGGAAAAGCTTCCTCTCAATTTCGTATTGAACTTTGTATGGCTTGCTGTTAACTCTGACAAAGAACGGAGCGTTCTCCTTGAACTCGTCCGACTGCACTTTATAGAGCCTTCCATTAATCTTGACCAGAAGCGGTTTATCTGTTTTCAGTTCATTGAGCAACTCTACTTGGCTTTTCTTGCCGTCGATTTCAACGGAGAACGGTGTTTTCTTTTCGATTCTAACGAATTTGACCATGTGAGGCTTGCCGTCCACCAAGACTTTGTGCTCTTTCAACTTCAGCACTCCATGGTTTGTTTGAGATCATCCACGCCTTCTGGCTGTTTTCCATGACAATGCTCTTTGAGGTGTTCGCCGTGGAATGACAGCTAGCCCTTCTCTTTCGCGCTTCAAGTGAGCAGCCAAGACAGCGGATAAAGCAGCAACCTCTTCACCTTCATGTTCTTCTTCAGCAACAAGAACACTAATTCTCTCATTAACAAAGCCCGTGTGGATTTCTCCTTTTCTGAAAATTTCGTCGCTCAGAATTTTGAGATGGAAAGGTATTGTGGTTTTTATTCCTTCGATTACATACTCATTAAGCGCGTTTTGAATACGTGTTATGGCTTCTTCTCTTGTGGCGCCCCAAACAGCGAGTTTGGCGATTAGTGAGTCATAGAACACGGGAATTGTGTAACCGCTGTAGAGAGCGCTGTCAATTCTAGTCCCGGGACCGCCTGGAGGAAGATAACGCGTAACTTCACCTGGGCTAGGAACAAAGTCCTTGTATGGGTCTTCTGCGTTGATTCTGCAGTTTATGGCGTGTCCTCGCATCGTAATGTCTTTTTGTTCATACTGAAGTTCTTCTCCCGCGGACATTTTGATTTGCTCTTTAACTATATCTATGCCAGTAACCATTTCGGTAATGAGGTGCTCCACCTGCAATCTTGTGTTAGTTTCAAGGAAGTGAAATTGACCCGTTTGGTCAACAAGAAACTCCACAGTGAAGACACTTGTGCAATTTGCCGCCTCAGCTGCTTTGATTGCCATTTCTCCCATAGCGTTTCTTAGTTTCTCTGTCATTAGCGGCGAAGGAGTCTCTTCCATCAGCTTTTGATATCTTCGCTGGATGGAGCACTCGCGTTCACCTAGATGGATCATGTTGCCTTTCTTGTCGGCCAAGACTTGAAACTCGATGTGTCTCGGCTTGTCCAGAAGTTTCTCTACGTAGAGTCTTGGGTTGCCAAAGGAGGTTTCGGCCTCTAGACGAGCGAGTTCAACCGCTTGACTTACTTCACCTTTATTGCGGATGAGTCTTAGGCCTCTTCCTCCACCTCCATAAACAGCTTTAACGAGCACGGGATAGCCAACTTCTTCCGCAACTCTCTTTACTTCGTCTTCGTCTTTGAGAGGAATAGTGCTTCCTGGAATGACAGGCACACCAGCTTTGCCTGCAGTTGTTCGGGCTGTAACCTTGTTGCTGAGTTTCCTCAAAACCCCACTTGAAGGCCCAATGAATCCAATCTTTTCCGATTCGCATGCTTCTGCAAATGCTGGAATTTGCGCCAAGAAGCCGTATCCAGGATGAATGGCTTGGGATTTGGAGGTTTTAGCCGCCTTGATTATGCTATTAATGTTCAGGTAGCTTTCTGCTGGTAAAGCTGGTCCTATGCAGTAGCATTCGTCAGCGTAACGTACATGCAGAGATTCTTGGTCGGCTTCAGAGTAGATTGCTACGGTTTTGATTCCAAGCTCTCTGCAAGCGCGCATGACTCTTATTGCAACTTCGCCTCTATTGGCAACCAAAACCTTTCTGAACATGAAGTTGTCACAGCAACGTTTTGAGAGTATGCAAACTTCAGCTTATATAAGTTAGCGGCAGCATTTGCTTCGGACAAGAAGCCATACAAGCACGAAAATCGAGCCTTAATCGCTAAGCGATTTTGTCGAGGGCAAAAGCTTAAGAAGAGATTTTAAATGCATTCCTTGAAAAAGCCCCAACTTTCACGAATGATTTGGACAGAATTCAGGTCTCGACCAAATATGCATGGGGCGCGCGCATCGCCATTTCGCACTCGCTCACATAAGTTTATAAGAAACTACGGTAAACATTCTCTAGAATTAGTATAATGGGCAAAAACTAGTTCTTTCAGTGAATAGGAGGTGTAACGCGAATGTCTTATAGAGATCAAAGAGAGATGCACGATGCAGTCTGTGCCGAATGTGGACAGAAATGTCAGGTCCCTTTCAAACCAGACCAAAGCAGACCAGTATATTGCCGGGACTGTTACTCAAAGAGACGAAATACTAGAAGAAGATATTAAGCTCACAAGCTAACATCTATTCTTAGTACACAATCTTTTCCATATCCATTTTTTTCTTTCTGCAATACTTTATGATTTATGTGCTCATGTGTACGTCTGAAAATAGTTTTGGTGGCCCCCTCAGGAAGCGTAAATCGGCCAAGCGCTGGAAGGTCATAGAAACAATTGGTTGAATCATACGCGCGCAAAAGGATTTTAATATCTGCCACTGCTGTCATCTCTCTCAAGGGATAGAGATGGCATCAAAGGTTGCCATAATTGAGCTAGGTGAAGACGTTCAAGAATCGTTTGGACAAGCGCTCAAACTCATCGGGAGTACAAAGGAGTGGAACACAACAGAGAGACCGGTGGTTATCAAAGTAGGAGTCTTCAACCATAAAGGGTCTAGAACGAATTATCCTACAGTAGGCGTGGTTGGCGCAATCGCTAGGGGCTTTAATAAGGCTTCAAAGGTCTATTTGGCAGAATCAGATAATACGAGAGGAACAGGTTCAGAGAGACTTCAAATCTGGAAGAAACTCTTCACCAAACGAGTTGCTCCCTTCAACCTATCAGAGGACACGAATAAAAGGGAAGTGAAGATCGCTGATGAAAAGATAGGGCTTTCGTCTATACTTCTTGAGCCGAACATCTTCGTTAGCACCCATGCGCTACGCAGATATAAGAAAGGAACGATTCTGAAGAACCTCCTAGGTTTGATTCCAGACCGGAAGAAAGCGAGGTTTCACAAGAAGCTAGTAGCAGTCTTACTTGACCTCTATGAAGCCATTGGGGGAATAGACCTTGCTGTTTTGGATGCCACTCGCACATATTCGGGTCCGGCTGCTCGCAGAGCAATAGATTCAAACGTCATTGTGGTTGGGAGAGATGCAATTGCTGTGGAGGCAGTTGGGGCTACTCTTGTTGGTTTGAAGCCTGAGAAAATGCCAGTGATACAAGAAGCAGTGAACAGGGGTCTTGGTGAAGGTGATGTCACGGAGATTGAGGTCTTGGGAAATTCTATTGAAAGTCTCAAAGAGAGGTTTCGCCACCTATGAATAGGTTGTTAGGGTCTTAGCGAATACATAAGTTGATTGAAGTACTAGTGACTTGCAGAAGATGTGGTTTTCAATGACTACAGTAGACTTTCATGTCCATGTTGCGAAGTTTGACATGTGGACTCCGTGGGTTCACGAATATATGAAGAGAATGAATCCTGCAGTCTACGAGGATTTTGACAGAATTATGACTCCTGATGGCATCTTGAAGTTGCTAGACAGGGAAGACATTGATTTTGCCGTTGTCCTCGCTGAGATTGCGCCGTTGACTACGGGTATCGTGAAGAACGAATTCATAGCCGATTTCTGTAAAAAGAGCGAAAGGCTGATTCCTTTCGCTTCCATAAACCCAATCACCGATCCTAGTCCTCGAGAAACATTAGCGAAGCTGGTCAATGACTTTGGGATGAAGGGACTGAAGCTGTTGCCTCCTTATCAGCACTTTTATCCTAACAATACCAGATTTTATGCGCTTTACGAAAAGGCTCAAGAACTGAGAATTCCCGTTGTCTTCCACACAGGTTCATCAGTCTTCAAAAATGCGAAGTTGAAGTTTGGCAATCCCATGTATCTAGATGATCTGGCAGTGGACTTTCCCGATCTGACCATAGTTCAAGCCCATGGTGGCAGAGCCTTCTGGTATGACATCGCATTCTTCTTGGCCAAGCGTCACGAAAATGTTTATATTGACATCTCTGGGTTGCCGTCTAAGAATTTGCTGAAATACTTCCCAGAACTAGAGAAGATCGTGAACAAGGTGATATTCGGTTCGGATTGGCCAGGTGTCCCCAGCGTCAGGTCAAATGTAGAAGCAATACAGAAATTGTCACTAAGAGCAGAAACCAAAAGAAAGATTCTCGGAGAAAACGCCCTAAAATTACTGAAGCTTTAGCTTGACGCTGCGCATCTTGGTTCTTATTCCATTCAGAACCGCAGTTTGCCTGGGAAACGCAGACTACTTGAGATTGACATCAAATCTGAGAGCAAGATACGCTAAAGAACTACTTCTGTTGAATTGTAGGAATACTTAAATTCCTAGGGCACCTGAAACTCTTTTGTGTGAAATGGGGTTGCCATTATCTTTAGGGAAGAGACGACTCCTAATTATGGTCTTTATCGTGGTACTGATTCCTATCGCTTTTGCTGGTATGAAGATACTGCAGAATTACTTTGAACTTCGGCACCTAGAGAACTGGGATACCCTTGTGTCTCGTGATCCAAGTTTTGGCACTCCAACACTGACCGTGAGGGGCATCATCAAGGACTTTAAACTTGACTACACATCTGTAGGATTCACCACTCATCACACATTTCCAGCGGTTGTTAGCTTGAATATAACGGAATTCGTTTGGGTGGATGACGGGGTGTGTATTGGACGAAATCGAAGTTCAATTGGAATTGGCTACGATTTCAAGAATGTGCCCAACTTCAGAGTAGGTGAACATTGGGAAGCCAGCGGATACTGGTTTCCTGTCATGGAAAGCCCTTATTCAAACAAGTTGGTTGTTGCGCCAAGCATTAATGGCAGCTACATGAAGCCTCTACCCTGATGTTCATAAAGATGTGTTCAATCTCATTTGTAACGCTTTTATGGAAATAGCTAGCTTTCTTCAGGTGGAGATGCAACGTTCTCTTTGTCTGCGTTCAAGATTGCTTTCAGTATGTTTTGGAATATGCGCATTTCAGAGACATTCACTACGGGAAGCTTTACTCCTCTTTCCACCTCGAAGGTCTTTGACTGTTTTGGAAGTTTGGTGTAGCAGATTTGACTTATGGGAAACTCCTTGGTTTTTATTTCATGTTCAAAGGACTTCTCGTAGACTTCAAGGCAGAGCAAATAGCCGTCAATCCAGTAAAGGCGGTTAGCTCCATAGGTACTGGCGCACCAAGTTAGATCTTCTAATTTGCGTTTGTCGACGCCCAGAATAACTACTTTTCTTGTCGGTGTGATTTCAACTTCCATGCTGTCTTTACTCCCTGTAGGGCTTGTGCAAAACCTGTTTAGTCTTTTCAGCTATTTTCGGTCCAAGTCCATGAACGTTTTCTGCCCATCTCTCTGTGTTGAGCAGTGCATTCATTGGAGTTTGATATGCGTTGAGAAGAGATATAGCCCTTTCTCGTCCGATGTTGGGTAGACTTGCCATGAAGAAGAGTTGTGCGTCAGCTAGTGTTTCTGTTTTCTTTACTGGATGTATTGCTGGAATTCTTTTTTCAACAATCTGTTCTTGTTTGGCAGCGGTGTATAGGAAGTCTACTGTTTCCTTATAGCTGGTTGTGTGTATCAGTGCGATTCCTTGTTTGGCCAAGGCGAACATTGCGCCCCAGACTGAGGACGGTTTGATTCGGCTGAACTTGTAGATTATAGGCATGTAGCCTTCTATGAGAATGATAGGGTTTGAGTATACTTCTTTGAGTTTGAACAGTTGATCAAAAAGGTGGCGTCTCATCAAAGTGTAGACGAAATCGTGCACGGTCTTTCTTTCAACTGCGCACACGTTTGAAAGCACGTAATCTCCTTTTGGAAGCAGTTTCGTCGTAACTTCTGCTCCTTGTTCTCGAAGTCCTTTTACTATCTTAGGGGTTGCGCTAGCTTCTCGAGTGTCTACAATGATTACGGGTTGTTCTCTTTCATGCTCTTTGATGTATGGTACTAGAGTTTCGGTTCCTGACATAATGATCACACAGCTTCGTTTGTACCTAGTTCAGCAAGCTACTAATTAATTGCAGAATGCGAAGATTTTAGAGTTATCCATCTTAACACTCTTCAAAATTCTGAAACAGAACTTTTTGGCGAAACGTCTGTGCTAGAATCCCTTTTCGTCTACATAATTGAAAGATTGCTTGGATTTCAATGAAAAGGAAGTGAAAGCCTCAAAAATAAAAGAGGAAAGGGTGGTTTATCCCTTCTTTGAAATTTCCTTAACCACCCCAGCCGCTATAGTTGTTGCCATGTCCCGCACTGCAAATCTTCCCAGTTCAGGAAAATCCTTGTAGGTTTCAATTGCAATCGGTTGCACAGGTTCAAAGCGAACGATTGCTCCGTCACCTGTCTTAAGGAACGACGGCTTCTCTTCAACTGTCTGACCAGTTCTTGGGTCCAGCTTCTTGATCAACTCTACGAATCGGCATGCAACCTGACCAGTATGGTAATGGAGCACTGGCGTATATCCGGCAGCAACCGCTGTTGGGTGATAGATTACCATGATCTGTCCGATGAATTCTTTGGCAACTGATGGCGGATTGCTTTCATGTCCCGCAACATCTCCTCTTCGTATGTCTGTCCTCGCTATTCCTCTGATGTTGAATCCAATGTTGTCGCCAGGTTCTGCCTTTGGAACATTGACGTGATGTGTTTCAATAGACTTGGCTTCTCCTTTAACATTGCTTGGCATGAAGAGCAAAGTGTCACCTTCTTTAAGTATGCCTGTTTCGACTCGCCCAACAGGTACTGTTCCTACACCAGTTATTGTGTAGATGTCTTGTATTGGCAAACGCAATGGCTTGTCTACGGGTTTAGGTGGCATAGTGAATGCATCAAGGGCTTCAAACAGAGATGGCCCTTTATACCAGGGCATCTTCTCGCTAAGCTTAAACAAGTTGTCGCCTGTCCAGCCAGAGGTTGGCACAAACTCAATCTTCTCAACATTGTATCCAATCATTGTGAGCAAGCGGGAAACTTCGTTTTTGATCTCCTCATATCGCTCTTGGCCCCAGTTAACTGAAGCATCGTCCATTTTGTTTATCGCAACAACGAGTTGCTTGACTCCCAACGTGAAGGCCAAGAAGGCATGCTCCTTAGTTTGACCGCCGGGTCCTATACCTGCCTCAAATTCTCCTCGTTTTCCAGAAACGAAAAGGACAGCAGCGTCAGCTTGGCTGGCTCCAGTAACCATGTTTTTCACGAAGTCTCGGTGTCCAGGTGCATCAATTACCGTGTAGAAATATTTTGGCGTTTCGAATCTTAGGAAGGCAAGGTCTATAGTCAGGCCTCGTTCACGCTCTTCCTTGAGCTTGTCAAGTACCCAGGCAAATTTGAAAGTTTCCTTGCCGAGTTCTTTGGCTTCCTCTTCGAATTTTTTGACTTTGCGCTCGTCAATGGCTCCACTCAAATAGAACAGGTGACCTATCGTTGTAGATTTTCCGTGGTCCACGTGTCCCATGACGACTAGGTTTAAGTGTGGCTTCTCGGGTTTGCTCATTCTATTTCCATCCATCCTTATTTTTTCTAAACGGTTTCCCATTTATTGGTGAAATTCGTATCAACAAACAGTAGCTTCAGTTATTTATCCTTTTTGAAGGCTTAACGTCACTTTTGACTGCAGCTGCTTCATTTCACGGCTTTTCAAATCGCGGAGTATGGTTTTAACTCGAATTTTCCTCTTATCAAATACGGGATAAAGGGTGAAGATTTACTCTGGAGCCTCAACTGATACGATGTCTGAGATTGTAGTGGAGAATCCATAGTTGTTCGTAACTACCAGATTGACGGTGTAATTTCCCGCGGTCGCATAGACATGGTTTATAGTTGAGTCGGTCAGAGTTGTTGTATTTTCATCTCCAAAATCCCATTCAAAACTAACGATGCAACCTGTGATGCTGTGACTACTTGCTGAATTGAAAGTTACCTCGTTGTCTACTATCGGAAACTCAGGTGAATATGTGAAAGCAGCCGCAGGATGCAGAATTGTGACGAATAAGCCTAGCGCAACTATCCATGTTAGGAAGTAAGCGCCTATACCTTGCGTGATAATCTTAGAACTCTTAGTTACGAAAGCAGAGAATCGCCATTTATAGATATAGTACGTGATAAGGTAGACAATTATGGCTACTGATATGTTAGAGAAGATAGTTAATCCGGGTGACAACACGTTCAGCAACACACATAACAAGCCGGTACCTATGCCCAGACAGGCTCTGCTCCAATACATAACCGACAAGGTCTCCATCAAAGACACGCTCCTGATTTAGTGCGCATTGCCTTATAGCCTACATCTCTAGTATTAAAAAGTTTCATCGACGAATCTTAAACAACTGTTCGAAATCCGAGCGCTTTTTCTGTTTGTGTAATAGACAAGATGTAGCGATCAAAGAGTGAATCCGTTTATGGAAAAATGAGGGCTCAGTAAGCAGAGTGCCCAACGAATCTGAGTTTCCTAAGTTTCATAGGCGAAACCGTTGTTTGGCCAACAATCTCTGAGTTCCGACCGATCAACTGTATCTCATTTAAAGCTGATAGCATACTGTCTGTGAATCGCATGTTTACAACTGGTTTGGTTATCTCGCCATCCTGAATCAGGAACGTTCCATCTCGGGTCAACCCGGTCAAAACGGCTTTAGTAGGTTCAACTGGATTGATGTAGTGCAGAAAAGTCACAAAAATCCCTTCCCTTGTCTCCTCTATCATTTCTTCCAAGCTTGAGTCACCCGGTTCCACTATCATATTAAACGGCAAAGTTCCACCAAAATATCTCACAGAAAGCGGCGGTAGAGAATGCCCAGTGCTTTTCTTGTTTTCTCTTCCAGCTGTAAATGAGTCATAACAAACGCTTTCTTCGGAGACTACACCGTTCTCTATCAGGTGTAAGGATCTCTTTGGAACTCCTTCTCCGTCCACTGGCATAGCATAAAAAGTTCGAGAATCTCTTGCATCATCCTTCAGGTTCAGTTTCTCATCGAACACTCGTTTGTTCAAATGGTATTTGATGAATGATCGGCCATCTTGAAATGACCTAGCGGAAAAACCTATGTAGGCGAGAAACCTGAAAATGGTTCCAACAGCTAAGGGCGATAGAACGACTCCGTATTCATTCAAGGGAATCCTAGCCGGGTTAAGGCTTTTGACAGACTTTTCCGCTGCTTCCCTAGCCATATCAGTTGGATTTATGTCACTTACGCGTCTGGAATACTTTTGGGCTGCCCCGAATCCTTCTGATCCGTTTTCCCGAGAAATTACTGTTGTTTTCATGTTGGCAGTCGTGAGTTGAGCTGATGCAGAAACACCAAGAGAATTGGCAACTGCGAAGGATATGTTGTTTGTTGAAATGTATCCTGCGACAGCTCTTACTTTGGGAGATTCTGAGTGAGCCGTCTCGATGGCTTCCTTCACTTTCTGCGCGCGGTGTTCAGGTGTGCATGAAGCTGTTTCGTGGTCGAACGCTCCTTTAACAGCTTTCCAAGGCTCGGGTTCTGGCAGGCTTTTGAAATCTTTGTTTGGCTGAGAAACTTTTGCGATCTCTACTGCCTGCTTAACAGCGTTTCCAATTTCGGTCTCATCTAGGGTGTTTGCTCTCAGAATCCCGATTCTTTTATCGTCCAAGATAACTTTTACCAGCATTCCGCCATCTTTGATTCCAACATTTTGGTGAATCTGCGAATTCGCGAAGCGTGTAAGCTCTACGTCAATGAGAAAGGCAGTTGCTTGCGCTTGGCTGACACCCTTTCCAACAGCAGTTTTTATGGCCTTGTCAGCAATTTCCAACAAGGATTCAACAACCATCATTTTTCACCTCTATCTCATTAGACCAACTCTAACGTTGCGAAATCTTGCGGTGCCGCATCCATGGCCAACATACATAGCTTGACCCGGTACTCCCTTGCCGCATGTTGGCGTACCCCACATATTCCAGTTATCCCTGCTGACCGCGTCACATGAGCCCCAAAATTGAGGAGTCACACCCATGTAAGTGGGTTTCTTCACCATCTGCTCTTTACTTCCGTTCCTTATCCTCCATCCAATTTCAGTTCCGAACTGAAAGTTTATTCTTTTGTCGTCAATGCTCCAAGAACGATTGGTCATGACTAGGATGCCATTTTTTGTATCCTTAATTATCTCCTCAGCCTTCCAATCTCCGGGCAACAGATTAATATTGGTCATTCGAATAAGCGGCAAGGATAATGGTGAATCAGCCCTCATTCCACCACTACTCTCTGGGAGATCCAGCTCTACCGCAGTCTCACGTGAACTTTGATAACCAACAAACAATCCTTCTTTGACCAAATAAGCCCTTTTCGCCTTTGTTCCTTCGTCATCATAACCGAATGTTCCAAGTCCGCCGGCGTTGGTTGCGTCTGCAACCAGATTTACATGTTTGGAGCCGTACATGAATTTTCCCAGCTTCTCTGAAGTGAGGAAGCTTGTTCCAGCGTAATCAGCTTCAGTGCCCATTACGCGGTCAAGTTCGGTTGGGTGACCGCAGCTTTCGTGTATTTGGAGTGCAAGCTGGTCAGTTGTCAGGATTAAATCCAAGTGGTCTGACGGGCATTTTTCAGCCTCAAACAACTTGGAGAGCTCACGTCCTGTTTCTTTTGCATGCTCAATTAATGCTAAAGATTCGAAAAATTCGTAGCCACTTGTTGAGAAGTCACCTCTGAACGAGGCGGGAAAAGATCTCACTTGGACTTCGCCGTTTCTAATGGCTATTCCCATAATTCCACCTCCACACCAAGTGACTTGCTGTTGTATCTCCGCTCCTTCAGTGCTTGTGAAGAACTTGTCTTCTTTGAAGGCGCTGTGATAACCGTACGACGTTTTAATGAGCGGAGACTGCTCAGCCAAAAGATTCGCAGCTTGCACAAGCATATCGATCTTCTCTTCAAGGGGAACTTCAAAAGGGTCTTTTTTGATTGGCGTAGAATACTTGCTTTGTTCAGCTTTTTCCTCAGCCAAATTCACGTCTTTTCTTTTCAGCTTGGCACTAGCCCTAGCTATGCTTACAGACTTTTCAACAGTTCTTCTGATTCCGTCTTTGCTCATCTCAATTGAACCGGCAAATCCCCAAGCACCGTTGATAAGTGTCCTCACGCCAAAGCCTTTGCTTTTTGAAAGCGCAACGATTTCAGGCATTCCATTCTTTATAGTGACGTTCTGAACCAGAATTCTGCCAACTCTAACGTCTGCATATGAAGCTCCAAGTTTGTCGGCTTGCTTCAAAGCCAGTCTTCCGAGATCTTCCCACATATTCAAACCCCACATTCCAACTCGGACAACACATCGTGTCAATATTTATCCTAGTTTTTATTAGTATTTTTCGAGAGTTCCCTTCTTTCGCACGTAAGTGTCTGTCAAACGAAACACAAAGATGCCGAATAGAATCCAAGCTATGTCTAAAGCTAAAAGATGCAAGAAAATGTTGCCGATCACCTCTGGACGATAATTCTCTATCAGGAAAGCCCGCATTCCAACCAAAGCCGGTGCTGTTGGAAACACCCCGCTTGCTTGCTGAGCTATGGTTGGGAGCACAATCAGAGGGTATGCCACTGGTGAGAGTATCATCATGATGCTGTGGAGCCCTTCTGAAACGATCCACCCTTCTTTCAAGACTAAGCTAAGGGCTGAAACAAGTATGCCGAAACCGTATAAGGCGAGCATCATGAGCGCGAAGATTCCCAAGGCAGGGAGTATGCCTCCAATCTGCAATGCTAAGCCAAAGACTAGATATATGACTGCAAATTCGATTGCTGTGCCTAAGCTTTGATGCACTGTGCTGTGTAAAGCCATGCCAAAAACTAGGCTTAGACGACTAGTAGGTGTCACAAAAATGGACTCCAAGGTTCCAAACCACTGCTCTCTTCGAATGCTGAAGCCCATGGCCCAAACAGCTGTTCCTATGAACCCCATTATCATGTAACCAGTGAAAACGAAGGTGATGATGTCTCCTGAACCAACCAGTTCGGCTAAGTTCTCGCTATATCTTCCTCCAATCAGAACCAGCCCATAGATAAGGAAAGGTAGTAGAAGGATGAGCGGGGAGAAGCATTGGCGGAGGAAACTTATTGGGTAGGCAAGTTCGATTTTCCACTCTTTAACATTACATTCCCAGATGGCTCTCAACTCAGCCTTCAGATTGGTCCAGTTGAACCCTGTTGGACACGCAGTCTCTCTTGTTCTACGACTTTTGCGGTTTCTGCTCACCGATGCATCTCCTAATAGTGGCTTATTGTTCCCGTCTTTTTCGTTTTCTTCTCCATCCAATTAAACAGATGGAATCCTAGAAGTATCACGATGACATCAATTATGAGGAGTGCTAGAACTTCCAAGTAAACGACTGAAAGGCTCTCTTTAAGAAGCATGATGCTTCGCACAGCAATCAGCGCGTACGTCAATGGAAGAAGCTTGCCGAGGATTTGTGCCCAAAGAGGCAGGCTTGCCAGAGGGTAGCGTACAGGAGAAAATATGTAGAAAACATAGTCCAGCGTATGTGCCAAGTCGTGGGCTTGTTTGTACCTTAGAGAAACTGCAGCCAAAATAAGCGCTATCCCATACAATCCCAATATTAGCAAGATGATTATGAAGATCACTGGCATAATTATGCCCACAGTGAGCTCTATTCCGAAGAAAACTATGCAGATTGCGAGTTGGCTGATAGCGAAAACTGTACTTGAGAGGCTCTCACTGAGAGCTTTTCCAATCAGTATGAAGGCTTTGTTGCAAGGAGATGAAAGTATATAATCTAGTGTTCCACGATAGGCTTCTCTTCTTATGCTTTCCCCCATGCCATAAAGCGAAGTGAGAACATAACTGTTAAGAATTGCTCCCAACACCACAAAGGGAATAAAATCAGGAGTACCGGCTATCTCTGCAAAGCTTGAGCTCTGTAAGCCTCCTACAAAGGCTTGTCCTTGAAGTATGAAGGGAATAAACCAGAAAATTGGAAATATCGCCCAGAAAACGAATACAACAGGATAAGCTAGTAGAAACTTCAAGTTTTTGACAAGTTCGCTCCAAACAATGAAGTAGTTGCTTCTCAGCGAAGACTGCTGCAGAACGTTTCTTGACAATGCTATTTTCCTCCGCTTCCTCCTTCCGTAAGTTTTGCGCCAGTTAGTTTAATGAAAACGTCTTCAAGAGTGGGTACTCCGATATTTATACTGCTTATGCGAATATTCTTTTGTCTAAGCGCATCAATGACCGTGCTAACATGTTCTTCTGTGTTCTCACCGATTATCTTGATTCTTGAAGGAGTTCCCTTTGCTTCATCTCCATGAATAAGCGTAACGATATCGACATCTGGACACAGATATTTCAGATGACTCTCAATGTCTGGCGGTGGACTGTAGCAGGCTACTTCAACAAGCTCCTTCTCCTTCACCATCGCCTTAAGCTTGTTTGGATTGTCAACCGCAACAACTTTCCCATCGTTTATTATTGCCACTCGGTCGCACAGTTGATCGGCTTCAGCCATATAATGTGTAGCTAGAAGGATGGTTTTTCCATGTTTCTTTGAAAGCTCTTTTATCTGGTTGCGAATCTGCCTTGAGAAAGTTGGGTCCAAACCCAACGTAGGTTCGTCCAATAAGAGAACCGGTGGGTCATGCAGTAACGCTCGGGCAATGGCGATTTTCTGTCTCATTCCGGTACTGTAGTCTTCAAGTCGCTCATCTGCGCGGTCAGAGAGCTGCATTATTTCTAGGAGTTCTTCAACCCTTCCTGCAACTTGTTTTCTCGGCATCTTGTATAATGAAGCGAAGTACATGAGGTTGTCTCTGGCGGTAAGCTTCCAATAGAGCGTTCTTTCTCCGCCTATGACTAAACCTAGACTGGCTCTGACCATGGGGGTCTGCTTTCGAATGTCGAAGCCATTAACAACTGCTGTGCCTTCATCTGGAATCAAGATAGTGGACAGACACTTGACCAATGTGGTTTTTCCAGCGCCGTTAGGTCCAAGCAGTCCGAAGAGTTCGCCCGAACGGATTTTAACGTTCACATGATCCAGAGCTACTGTAACATCAGACTGTTCGCGCTTCTGTTTCTCTTTTTTGCGTTCTTTCCGAAGAAAACCAAAGATACCTCTATGCTTCTTTTTAGTAAATCCTTTAGTCAAGTTGAACGTCTGAATGCTGAAGACATCATTTCTTTCATTGTAAGCCAATCTTAAACCTCGTGTAGCCCCAGAAAAAGAGAAATGCGGGCTTATTAATTTTTCATAGATCCTTTTGACAAAAAAATGCTTAAAGGCTTCAACCTCTCACATCTAGAGAGGGACACAAGTGAAGACACAGTTAACGAGTTTCGATGTTGCTACTATCGTTTTCGAGCTTAATGAGAGGATGAAAAATGCTCGCATCAGAAAAATCTACCAAATAAACCCCACTACACTTATTTTTAAGCTTCACTGCCCAAACAGGTCTCCACTTCATCTACTCGTCGAGTCCGGAAAACGCATACATCTAACTTCGTATGTCCTTCAGAAGCCTCTAAAGCCCCCAGACTTCTGCATGGCACTTCGCAAAAATCTTGGAAACGGCAAGATCATAAACATCAAACAGCACGAATTTGAACGCACCATCATCATTAAGATAGACACAAATCGTGGAGAATTTCAACTCGCAGTCGAATTTTTCAGCGAAGGAAACATCATCCTCATAAGCCCAGAAAACAAGATTCTTCATGCACTTGTCTACAAGAGAATGCGAGACCGCAACATCTTACGAGGAGAAAACTTCCAATACGCCCCTCCAAGTGGCAAAAACCCCTTCAAAACAAGCCGCGAAGACCTAAATGAAATCAAAAACTTCGGGCAGCTAGAGATTGTAAAAGCGCTCACAAGATTTCTTAGCATCGGCGGACTATACACAGAGGAAATCCTTCTGAGAGCAAAAGTCAACAAAAACTCACAATGCAAAACTTTAGGAAAACGGGAACTCAACAAGATTTTTGCCCAATTACAATTCGTTCTTTCCTCTTTGGCATCGAGTAAGACTGAACCCTGCATATTAGCTGATGAAAGTGGCAATTGGGTTGACGTAACACCAATTCGGCTGAAAAGACACGAACAATTTCAGATCAAAGCGTACGGAAAGTTCAATGAGGCTCTTGATGAATTCTACACGAAAACAAAGCTAGCCATAGAGATGACTCAAACTACGCGAGAGTTTGAACGTCAACTGGCAAAGCTACAACGAGTCCTAAAAAGGCAGCAAAAAGCACTAGAAGATTCAAAGATAGAAGTACCGCGAAACAAGAAGCTTGGAGAGCTAATCTACACACACTTAGGAGAACTTCAGCTTCTGCAACAAAGAATTATGAACGAGAAGGAAAGAGGCAAGACATGGAAACAGATAATCTCAGACCTCGAAAAAGAAAAAGAAGAAAAACTCGTCCCAGCACCGCATTTCCATGCCTTGGATTCCAAACGTCGCATTCTCACCGTTTTGCTGGAAGACTCAACGCTTCAACTTAACTTAACTCGTTCCATTCAAGCCAATGCGGCAAAGTTCTATGAAAAAGCAAAGAAAGCACAGAGAAAAATCGAAGGAGCCAAGAAGGCATTACATGAAACTAAAGCCAAAATTGAACAACTCCAACAAAAAAAGCAGCAAATTGTGAATGTAAAGAAGCCTCCAACAGTTAGAAAAGAAAAGGCTTGGTACGAGAAATTCCGATGGTTTCACTCCTCAGACGGTTTGCTAGTAATTGGCGGGAAAGACGCGACAACCAACGAAATTCTCATCAAGAAGCACATGGAATCACACGACATCGTTCTTCATGCCGACATTGTGGGTGCGCCCTTCGTTCTAGTTAAGACACAAGGAAAAACGCCATCAGAGCAATCTTTGAAACAGGCTGCCCAGTTTGCAGCATCTTATTCCCGAGCATGGAAGGAAGCTTATGGTGCAATAGACGTTTACTGGATGCATCCTAGGCAAGTTAGCAAAAGTCCGCCGTCTGGGCAATACTTAAAAAAAGGTTCTTTCAGGATCCACGGAGCCAAGAACTACATTCGGAACGTCCCTTTGGCAGTTGCCATTGGAGTTCAAATCAAAAACCAAGCCAAGATCATTGGCGGTCCGCCAGAAGCTATTAGCAAACTTGCGAGCGCTTACGTTGAGCTTGTTCCAGGCGAGCAAAAAAGCGGTCAACTCGCAAAACAGGTACGCAACATAATGGCTCAACATGCCCCTGAAGATTGGCGGAAACAAATCCTTGAAGTATCGTTGGAAGAAATACAAGTTTTCATACCTTCAGGCAAAGGAAACATTAAACCAGTCCAAAAGAGGCGTTAGTTAGAGATTTTCCTTTGGGATTTTTGACAGAAACTTGAACAACAGTTTAATACACCCTTTTAATCTATCTTCGGGTGGAGGGAAAAGTCGCAATGGCAGAGATAGGCATCAGGACAAAGATGCTGGTTAAGGACGTAATGTCCAGCCCAGTGATTACCGTTAACGAGAAGGAACCTGGCACAAAGGTAGCTCAACTCATGGGAAAGCATGATTTAGGCTGCATAGTTGTTACAGGAAAGGACGGCAAGCCATTGGGTATAATAACCGAACGCGACCTTGTCACAAGGGTCTTAGCCAAAAACAGACCCAGATATAAATTGGCTGCCAAAGATGTCATGACAGCGCCTCTCATCACAATAGACCCAGACGAGACTCTCAGTGAAGCCGCGCGTAGAATGAGTAGGTTGAATATTCGAAGATTGGGAGTCATGTACAAGGGAGAGCTTGTCGGAGTAATCTCCAGCAAAGATGTTTTGGCCATTACACCAGAGCTTATTGAAATCGTACAGGAGAAGGCCAAAATCGAAGGTGAAACTGCAGCTGAAGAAGGATATCCACAGAGGGCTGGATACTGTGAACGATGCGCACAGTGGTCTGACACTATAGAAGAAGTAGAAGGCTCATTCGTCTGTGAAGACTGCAAAATCGAGATGAAGAGCGAGTATTGAGGCGATGGTTTGCATGTTCAAGACATAGCAGATAGGAAGTATCCCTCCATTTATGCAGCCAAACTAATGCTAAGAAGGGGCATTGGCAGTGTACCAGTTGTAGACAACAAAGGCAAGCTTGTAGCCATTGTAGACCGCGAGGACATTGTTCGAACTCTAATCAAATAGTAGGGAGAATGTTCGAAATGGCAACAAGACGAGAAACTTTTCGTCGTCGTCTTCGAGAAAAGGGTCCATTAGATCTACGGGCTCATCCCTCCAAAAAGCGAGAAGGAGAGATAATGACCATTGCAAAGAGCCCTGTGGTCACTATGGCACCAACAACTCCAATCTACGATGCAATCAAAATTATGGTCCAGAAGGGATTCCGCCGCATGCCAATTGCAGATCCTGGAACACAAAGACTACACGGCATAGTCACAGCTACAGATATCGTCAACTATTTTGGAGGAGGAGAGAAATATCAGATAATCCAACGCAAATATTCTGGAAACTTCTTTAAGGCAATCAACGAGCCAGTCCGCTCCATCATGACTACAGATGTGACTTGGATTTCAACTTCTGCTAAAATCCATGATGCCTTACGGCTTATGAAAAAACACAATCTGGGAGGACTACCTGTTGTGGATGATGAGAAACGTGTTTGGGCAATTGTTACGGAACGCGACATTATCTTATTGTTCACTGGCAAGATAAGCGGAGTTAAGGTTGCCGATGTTATGACACGCAAAGTTGTGACTGTGGCCCCGCGAATCTCAATTTATGAAGCTGGAAGGTCAATGGTTGAGCATGGATTCAGACGACTACCAGTGGTTTTAGATGGCAAGTTCGTCGGCATGGCTTCGAATAGAACCCTTCTCCGTTTCTTTGGCTCAAGTCAAGTTTTCAAGCATTTACGGTCAGGAACAATGGCTCAGGTTCTTCAAACATCGGTTTTAGAGGCTACTCGAAAAAACGTCGTTACAATTGAGCCAAACGTAGATGTCGGACAGGCAGCAGGACTCATGCGAGAAAACAATGTGGGTTCGTTACCAGTCGTAGAGAACGAAAAACTTGTTGGAATAGTGACTGAACGAGACTTTTTCAAACTCATAGACTAGAAAAGGAAACTCCCCCTTCAGTGTGTCTAATCCCAAAAAAATACCTATGCACCGAATATATGGTGCCCAGCTTTTTTCTCTTTATTCAAACCAATCAGAGATTTTGCTTTCTTTTTCCATTTCAAACCTTATGTTCATGGGCTCAAAAGTCTGGTTTAAGGCAGTTGTTAAGTTTCGTATATAGTCTTCAACACTTATTTCGGAAACAGAATGTACATGTTCGACAGGTTTCACCGTGAGTCTTCTTCCTCTGAAACTGAAAGGCTTAACCTTTATGAAAGAGACAGTGTCTCGCTGCTTAATCAGTTTTCCATCTGCAACCAACTGAGCAACACATTGGTAGGGTTGAGCCAGAACTTTCGAGCGAAGTTTTTCCACAGGATCATGATACAGCTTGACTGAGTAGATAAGATCTTCAAGCTCGACTTTTCCGTTCTTTAGGTCTCTGATAGCTCTCTGAACAACTTTCACTATTCTTGTTTTTGCCAAAGCGTATTCCTGCGCGCTTTTCACATGACTCAGCTCTTTAACACAGTTTTGAAACACATTCCGAATAAAGCTAGGTGAATTGGACTTTATCGCCGTGAGACCTTTCAAGTCGGCCGTACCGTCTTCGAAAATGCCGAAATATGCCTTCTTGGCTTTGGGCAGGACACAGACGGAGTAATGCTTCTCAACTGCGAGGTCCAATCTGAGTCTTTCTTTCACTGTCTCAACCAGCCACTCAACCCTCTCCAAAGATGCGTTTTCGAGGAAGATCGAGTCTGTGTCCCCATAAACTGGATGCAAACCGCCTCTCTCAGCTATTTTCCACGTAGTCTTAAGGGCATAGCGACCACAACCAGTGATAGATTCAGCCAAGGGCGGGCAGGCGAGTCCATGAATTCGCACGCTAACGCCGTAACTGGATACGGTTATGAGTTTCAGAAGTTTGGCCAACGATTCTGCATGTTGTTTTGTGTTTGCTGATACGTTGCTGTCTTTTGATAGTGGCTTGAACCAGTGTATGCGAAGGTCTTTGAGTGCGCCAATTAGTAACGAAAGAAACCCGCGCCTTTTTGTGCAGATGTGGTGTCCAACTTCGGAAATCCTGTTGTTCCCGCATATTTTATGGCTGCAATCAACAGTTTCATAAGATAAATTGTAGCTGTCAACGCAACTCGGATACAGGCTTTCGAAGTCGGCTACAACTGTGTTGAAGTAAACTCCGCTTTTGGGCGCCACAGTCAAAGCGCCTGGAACCACGTGCGGCTCATAGCCTCTCCTCAGCTCTCTCGAAGTGGGAATCAAAATGCCATTTTTTCTGAGATAAGTGTACATCATTGACTTCAGCCAGTCACTTACGCTTCTGCTAGTGTAGGTCTCTGCAACAGGCAGATTAGCAAGTCTGGAAAGCATGAAGGCGAAGCTGTATCTTTCTGGTTCGATTCCAGTAGTAATGCCTAGCAGTTCAGCTTCAATTTGTGGTATTGGTTGATGCAACAATGTAAACCAGTGTTTTAACTGGTTATACTTGAGTGAATCAGAACTTCTCACCGAAGCAAAGACGCTTTCAAACTTGACGAGTAGTTTTTCAGGGAAGCCGAGAACAGGTATAAAGTTGTTTTCTCTCTGAACGTGAAGCGCACCGAAGATTAGACCGTGATCGTACGCATAACTGTGAGCGAAATCTATCTCGTTTTCCCAGCATATTTTGAATCTTTTCGCGGCTTTCTGAACAAGAGACGAATTCAGAAACTTGACTCTGGCGAGTTCTTTCATCTTGGTGGTGAACAAGTCGCCCTTTTTGACCCTCTCAATTTCTCCTTGAAAACTGCGCACTGTTTCTTCATCTTGTTTGCTGAGTGGATATGGAATTAAGAGGTAAGGCTTGTAGGTCTCATCTCTAAACTCGATCAGTTCATTTTTTGATGAATCATAAAACTTGAGGTTCACCACGTTGCCTTCGGCTCTAGCATCAACAAGATATAGAGTATCCAACAGTCTTCCTTCTCAAGCACTTTAACTCAGTTGCTCCCTTATTTTCCTTCTCTCTTCAGGCAAAGGCTGCCTAGGATAATTGTAGAGCGGTCCCCCTGGGCGTTCATTGTAGTAGGGACGGTTACAACCAGGACAACCAGAAGTCAAAAATGGACTACCTGTTTCAACAACTTTCTCAAGTAGACCTTCAGAAACTCCATAGCTGATAAGCCGTCCGCCGTCGTCAAATCTCATGTTTTCACATTCCGCTTTTCCATGAACAATAAGGTAGTGCGCCAACTGAACCCGACGATAAGTTGCGACGGAAGGTTGAGGAAAAGTTTCAAGCAGAGTTCCAGAAATAGGAGTGAAAGCAAAAAGACTTGGGTATATACCGAAATCAATACACCATTGGATTGTTTCAATGATTTCTTTTTCACTTTCTCCGAGACCAACGATAAGATGTGTGCAAACATTGTCCTTGCCAAAAACTTGCACCGCTTTCTTCAAGGTCTCTCGCTGAGCTTCCCATTCATATGGACTGCTAGTTAGAGGCCCCTTAACTCTGTCAAACAACTCTTTGGTAGCAGCGTCTAATGCAATGCTGATTCTGTCAATCCCAACCTCTTTCAACAGCATCATTTGCTTCAGGTTGAAAGGCTGACAAGAGATAGAGAGAGGCAAATCAGCTCGCGACTGAATCTCGGTGACCAAAGCAAGCACATCCTCAAACACATTAGAATAGTTCAATGCTTGAATACAAACGCGCTTTATGGTTGGCTTTCCAGCCTCTGCTTCAATCCTTGACATGACCTGCTCAGTTGCAAATGTTGGCCATGTTACGCGCGAAAGCTTGTCGGCTCTGCTCTTGCTTGTCTTGGCTTGAGGGCAGAAGCCACAATTTGCTGAGCATTTGCCTGCGTAGTAGGTGAGCAAGTATATTGTGGTTGGTTCAGCGTCTAATCTGCCATGCATCAATCCGAGCACAATGGCTGAGCCTACTGAAACTCGGATTTTCTGAGGCAAATGTCCCTTATTCATTGCTTGGCCTCAGTTTTCTCGCTTTGTGGTTTCTTAAACGTATAAATTAATGATGCAGTCTTAATACTTATCCGTTAACTTGGGTGTGTCTCGTGTCAAATTGGAAAGATGACTACGAACAGATGTTTAACATGGATGAAACCGAACTCAAAGAAGCCTTGGCTGTAGCTCAGAGCTTAAGCTGGAAAAATTTCGGAAAGAGAATCAGGTTCTATGCTCCAAGTTTCATGTATTACAAGACTGGACATTTTCGCTCTTCGCCCGTTGCTTTTCCGTCTATCTCTATCACTGGTCGATCTTGCGCCTTAAAATGCAAACATTGCGGCGGGAAGGTCCTGAACACAATGGTACCCGCGGTTACTCCTGAACAGCTAGTTACCTTATGCAGGCAGTTGAAGCAGAAGGGGGCAATAGGATGTCTCATAAGCGGGGGATGCCTCCCAGACGGATCGGTTCCACTTGACAGGTTCATCGATGCTATTGCTAAGGTCAAGCGGGACCTAGACTTGACAATAGTTGTGCACACTGGAGTCGTTGAGCTTTCTATGGCTAAAAGGTTGAAAGAAGCTGGAATAGACGCTGCTCTCATCGACATCATCGGCTCAGATGAAACCATAAAGGAAATTTATCAGTTGAACGTGGAAGTTCAAGATTTTGACAGGTCTTTGAAAGCGTTACATGAGTCTGAAATCTCATTTGTGCCCCATGTGCTTGTTGGGCTTCACTACGGCAAACTTAAAGGCGAATTTAGAGCGTTGCAAATGATCTCCAAATACAATCCTTCTGCGGTTATCGTCATAGCTCTCATGTCCATACATGGGACTCCTATGGAAAACGTTTCTCCTCCTTCATCAGCTGACATAGCGAAAGTACTGGCAATGGCAAGGGTTATGATGCCTGACATCCCTTTGGTTTTAGGATGCATGCGTCCAAAAGGCAGAGACAAAGAGAAAATCGATGTTTTAGCCGTTGAGGCTGGCGTCAACGCTATTGCGTTTCCAGCTGAGGAAGCTGTCAAGCAAGCAGAGTCTCTAGGCTTAGAAATTAGTTTCTCATCTTTGTGTTGTTCGCAAATCTATGAAGATACTCAGCGTGACTTATGGAACGTGTAGCTGTTCCAGAGTCGAGGAATTTACCGTTGCTGTTTGATTACCCCCATATTCTCAAGGACTGCTTGAACGCGTTTTCAATGTTATCTTTCAAGGCAGTGTATTGAGCGCCTATTCTCTTTGCGTCTTGCTTCGCCATTCCTTGCTTTATCAGCTCCTTTTCAAAGGCTTTTCTCGCCCTTCTCACCTTCCAGCCAAAAGTCAACCAGATCAGAACTAAACTGATCAGCAATCTGCCTAAAGAGGCAGCGCTGTCGAAAATGCTCAGTATGAGCCGTAGGCCACTAGTTTCACCCATTATTATTCACCTAAGAATGGCGGAGAAAAGAAGAGATTATTCTTCCTCTTCCTTTCTGCGGTGCTTTTCTGCCAGCTTTTCTTTGAGTCGCTCTTCAATCTCTTTGTCCTTCCCAATTGATATGAAGCCTTTTCCTTCTTTCCCCACTTGCTTTAGGAGGTCTCCGAGACTCGTGAAAACCCCAATGTAGTCTTCAGTCATCTTGACAGCCACATTGTCGGGGATTCCGCTTTCCTTAAGCTCGTTATAGAATGCTGCCGCTGCACGTCCCATGTTTCTTCCTGCCTCCTCTGAAAAGACGGCGCCTACTATGCTCTTTAACAACCCTGGGACTTCAGTGGATATGGCGCTGAGGATTTGTCTGATTTCTTCTGCCTCTTCACTAGCTGACTTTTTCTTTTCGGACTTCTCGATCATCAAACTTCACCTCCACATGCTCTGGTTTCGACCTAAATCAACCATTTTGGAAAGCCTTCTATATGAAATTCATTTTGCGTGTTAGTGCTATGGCCTGAGCCTTTCGGTATTCCGCTTCGAGGATTACTTCTCGCAGAAGATTCTGAGTCTTGAGATTCAACATGACTTGAAAACTTGCCTCGCCTTTGTTCATCTGATTAGCAGATTCAGTCTTGATTACTATGCCGAGCAATCCTGAATTGTGTACGCTGGGATTTCCTTTCTTTACAGGACTTTTTCTCAAACCCATCTTTTTCACCATTAAACTATAAAGGCTGGGCACTTTAGTTTAATATTCTGGGAAAAAGTGATCAATTTAATGGTCACTAGGCTCAACCAGTTCATAGATGTTTCCGAAGCCTTCAACTTTCTGGACAACACCTCCCTCTTCCAGACGTTTCAAGCGTCCTCTAATAATTCTCCTTGATGCCTTGCCCCTCATACCTTGAACTTGTCGAGTGATGGCGGAGATGTTTAGACGCCCTTTCATGGCCAGCGCTTGAATGATACAGCGTGAGATCTCGTCTTGAGCAAATGGTTTACGTTTTACATAACGTTCAGCTGTTTTGAGACGGGCTAGCATCTTCAAAGGCTCGCCGTACAGACCGACGCTTGCCCTCACTAACCTCAAAGAGGTAGCCAACTCTGCATGATCGGGATTCCCCAAAATGGCAGCCTCTAAGGTGTCAAGTCTCTTCATAATCAGATCCAACTTCTTGCTCACGTCTTCGAGAGCCTCAGACTTCTTCTCTTCACTCATAAACTGCACACACTAAAGCCATAACTATAACTATCAGCTTCCGATTATTTTTAAAGTAACCGAGCCATTTAACCCTTAAAACTTCTAAAGCCGCAAATCAAGGATTTATATACTACATAAGTGAAACCATGAATGGACGAGGGAGTCTAGTGGTTTCTGAGCCTTGGCTTTACGTGATCGTCGCTGGAGGCGCAATTGCAATTGCCCTTTTCACGCTCTACGCTACGAAGGGTAGAAAAAAAGTTGAGGAAGAAAACCTGAGAGAAGTGGTTGAAACAAAAGAAAGCTGGCTGCCCCTTAAGCCACGTCACACAGTAACCCGTGACGAGGCGAAGAGAGCCAAAAAAGATCTGAAAATGTTAGAGTTGGAAAGGGAAATTCTCAGCTATGCCATAAGGCGTCTTTACGAAGCCCAAGCAGAAGGCAGAATCTCAGAAGAAGAACGTGAAAATCTAGCGCAAGATTACAAAAACAGAATGATGAGAATTCGAGACTCCATATCAAAGAGCGAATCTGTTGTAGCTTTGCATGAACTTGAGGCCATGCAGGAAGACCTTGTTAAGCTTTTCAGTGATCGCTTCGACGAACTGGGCAAGAAGGTTGAGGACTTGAGAACTCGTCTCGAGGTGGAGCCAATAAAAGAAATGCCAATTCCAACTCCTGCAGCAAAGGCCTCAACACCGCCTGCAAAAGAAAAGAGGAGAGTTCGCAGGAAACCCTCGCCTCCACGCAAAACCGAGGCTGAAAAAAGAATTGAAGAGATAAGAGCAGAAGTGGAAAAAGTTTTAGAACGGTTGGAACAAATTGAAGTTGAGGGCTGAAGGTTCAAGCTGGATAGAGAAAGCCAAAAAGAGAGCCGCTTTGGAAGCAGTAAAACATGTGAAAGGCGGCTACATAATCGGGCTTGGAAGTGGAAGCACTGCAGCCTACGCTATTGAAGAGATAGGGAGAATAGCCCGGAAAAGAAACTGGCGGATAATAGGAGTCCCCACCTCCTACCAAGCCATGCAATCAGCTACAAAATGCGGCATTAGGTTGACAACTCTTTCAGAGCATCCAGAAGTTGACCTTACAATCGATGGCGCAGACCAAATCGATAAAGAACTGAATCTGATAAAAGGAATGGGCGGTGCCCTCACAAGAGAAAAGATCGTGGCTTCGGCTTCTAAGCAAGTTGTGATAGTAGCAGATGAAAGGAAGCTAGTAGAGAAATTGGGCATGAAGCATTCTGTGCCAGTTGAAGTACTGCCTTTTGCTGTGTCTACGGTTATGTTGGCAATTCGAGAAATGAAGGGGAAACCATGTCTGCGAGAAACAAGCGGAAAAGTTGGCCCGCTCGTTACAGATAATGGCAATTTCATATTGGATGTGGATTTTGGAACAATAGATGCTCCACGCAAGTTGGATTCTCAACTTAGATTTGTTCCTGGCTTGGTTGAAACAGGAATATTTGCTGGCATGACGGATATTGTCTATTTGGGCAGTAAGGACAGTGTTCGAGAATTAAGAAAAGGCTGACGCACAGTCCAAGATGGCTTTAAAGACTGGGCTACTTCAGTGAAAAAATAGGAATGGAATCTGTGAGTTTTCTCTTTGGCTTTAAGACACGTAGTAGTCAAGAACTTTTTGCATTCGTTTAGGGGGCATCCACCCGCCTTGATTGAGCTCCCTTATCAAATCGGTCATTTGATGTTCTATGCGAGTTGCCCGGACGACATCAGTTAATGTTATCAGGCCTACTAGTTGCCCTTCTACTACAATTGGAAGTTTCTTGACGTTATTTTTCAGCATAAGTCTTGCAGCGCCGGTGATTTCCATAGTAGGTACACCTAGCACAAGTTTCTTTGACATGATCTCACATACCTTCATCTTTGATGGATCTCTCGATTTTTCTAAAACCTTTCTCAAAAGATCTCTTTCGGTTATTATGCCAACGATCTTGCGAGAATCTACGGCTATTAGACATCCGATTTCATGTTGATTCATGAGCTTTGCTGCTGACTTCAATGTTGCATCTGCGTTTATGGTGACCACTCTTTGCACCATTATATCTTTTACTTCCATCTATGTACACCTTTAATGCGATTTCAAAGTTCGAAATTATAAATCCGTGTAAGGGCAAGATACGACAGACAGCTTCAACTCAGATTACTTTGAGACTGCTACTGAAAATGCTGCCAAAGTCTTCAACGAAACTGCTAGACAACCATCTTCTTTGCGACAGAAACCATTTGTTTGTGTCCTTCAATCTCAGCAAGGTTCAGAAGCGAAACATGCTGCAGAGCTCGGCTTAGAACGAAGTATACATCTGCAACATTGATTGTTTTGCCATCAACCTTTCTTGTCGCTAACGTGTTCACGACTTCAACTGCTATATTGCTTAGTTTCTCCACGCGTTTTTCGAGACACTCCTTAGGCTTACCTGTGTTAACGCTCATCGCCAGTCTTCTCCAAGAAAATGAAACAACGACAGAAGGATATACTTTCGTTCCAGCATCATAATATGTCAGAAAAAGGAGAAGCAACACTAGAAACCGCGGTTTTCATTGGTGAATGGATTTTTCAAACTTAGCTTTGTTGTTTTCTCAAGGCTTGAACAGTGGCTGCTCCCCATGTCAAGGCAAGCAATAATGACCATATGGCTGCTGTCCTGACAACGTCATTAGGAATGGTAATCAAGAAGCAGAAAAGAAGCCAAACACCAACTACTGATGTTGGCACGCACATCAGAATCCAAAGTTCTTTCCATGTATATATGGTGAGTAATTCCTTTAGCCATTCAAGCAATTCGTCCACTCCACCCTCTCGCCATGGATAAATATCAGTAATAGACACTTTTAATTTTTTCTCATCACATCTTCACTATTGACTGCCCTGACCGAATGGTTAAGAACTATTTGCCATATATACGACGTCACTCGTTTGAGTGATCTCCTCAGCAAAGCCCATACGGAGCAAACTAAACACTACGTGCAAGCATGGTGCCTTTCCTGCAGGACTTAAAAAAGAACAGTCCACGTGAGCGTTACGACAAGTCAACTATGATAGAATTATATACGGGATCAAATCGTGTATTTCACGTGGAAAAGCATGATTGATATTGAAGAAGGCAATTTGGACAATCTGTTTGAGGCCATATCTCATCCTTTGAGGATAGAGATTCTGCAAGCCCTAGCTAAGAGACCTATGCGTTTCGCTGACCTGAAAAAGAGGTTTGAGATCACAAGTAGCGGTGGGCTGGATTTTCACTTAAGAAAGCTGGGCGATCTTATTGCAACGAACAATAAGGGTGCTTATGGAGTAACAAAGCATGGATTTAAGGCGTTGATGGCAATTGGTTTAGTTCAAGGGTGGGGTGGCTGGCAGAAGATGGCATACTACACAGTTCTTACAGCAATTCTCATAGCAGGAATCTATCTTGCTTCGACTAATAACTCGGCTTTGCTTTTCGTTGTGTTTCTAGGAACTGTACTCTGGATGGCATTCTTGCCGCACTATTAGATTACAGTGTAATCGATCTGTAAGAAGCCATGTCCGCAGCTTTCAAAGACGTCTCAGGTAGATAACGGTCTCCAGATATTATTAACTCGCCTTGACCACAATGTTATCTACGGTTGTTGTGAATGGGCTGAAAGAACCACTCAAAGATTATTTATAGTCTTAAAACCGTTTTGCTAAAAATGCTTATACAAAGCCGTTGCGATTAGACTATCCACCTAAATTGGTCTAATGCATACCGAAAGAAAATGCTTTGAGAAACGCTGTATTTGAGGTTTACCAGATGTGTGGAATATTCGGTTGTGTTCTGAAGAATGGTGAAGCTGCACCCCTGATTCACGCAGCACTAAAGAGACTGGAATACCGAGGTTATGACTCAGTGGGAGAAGCAACAATCCAAGAAGGCAAACTTTACGTGAAGAAAGATGCCGGCAAAATCGACGATGTTCATGCTCTGCTTAATCTTGACGACCTCTCAGGCAAAATAGGAATTGGACACACACGATGGGCAACTCATGGAGCCCCATACAAAGAAAATGCTCATCCACATGTGGACTGCAAAGAAGAGATAGCGGTTATCCATAATGGAATTATCGAAAATTTCGCAGAGCTTCGAAGGGAACTGGAAGACCGTGGACACATCCTAAGATCAAAGACAGACACCGAAGCAATTGCTCATCTTATCGAGGAAAAACTGAACGAAGGTTTAGGGCTAGTAGATTCTGTGCGGGAAAGCGTCAAACGACTGGAAGGTGCCTATTCTATTGCGGTCATCTCAGCAAGAGAGCCTGATAAGATAGTTTGCGCCCGAAATGAAAGTCCCCTCGTATTGGGAATCAATGAAGAAGCTGTTTTCTGTGCATCTGACATTCCAGCGTTTCTACCATTGACAAACAAGGCAGTCATCGTTGAAAACGGTGAACTTGTTATTCTCAATCATAAAGGATACGAAATCCGCAAACTTGCCGATTGGAGCGTGGTGCCGAGACAGCCAGAAACAATTGATTGGAGTCCAGTAATGGCGAAGAAGCAGGGACACCCCCACTTCATGCTCAAAGAAATCTATGAGCAGACTCAGACAATCAGAAACACATTGCGGTTGCAAGACCAGTATTTGGAGCTGATGACCGCCTTCCTAGACCGTGCCGGAGAAGTCTTCTTCGTGGCTTGTGGAACGTCCTATCACGCTTGTCTAGCAGCCTCTTACATGTTTTCAAAACTAGCGTTTCTGGCGACTCACCCAATAATTGCATCTGAGTTCATTGAGCAACATGGAAGAGCGGTTAATATAGACAGCACTATACTTTTTGTAAGCCAATCGGGTGAAACAACAGACACTCTTGCTGCAGTAGATCACGCACGCCTTCGAGCTGCAACTGTTCTTGGACTAACCAATATTATCGGTTCCACTTTAACTCGGGTATCCCGTGTCTATGTTTGTCAACAGTCTGGTCCGGAAATAGGCGTTGCCGCAACCAAGACTTTCACCTCACAGCTCTCTGTGCTTGCTCAACTAGCCTTACTAACCGCAAAGAAAAGGGGGAAGATCTCCCACACAGAGATAGAATTCCTTGAAGAAAAGCTGGAGCAAATTCCTGACGTTGCAGAGGCTTTGCTAAAAGCTCAGAGTAGTAAGATAAAGCAGTTGGCCAAGAAGTATCGCGACAGAGGATGCTTCTTCTTTCTGGGACGAGGAATAAGCTATGCTACTGCCCTTGAAGGAAAACTTAAGCTATTGGAGATTGCCTACATTCCTTCGATTGCCTATCCAGCTGGAGAAAGCAAGCATGGACCAATCAGCCTTATCGAGGCAAATTTCCCAGTAATCTTTATCTGCCCAAAGGATGACACCCACAAGACCATTTTGAGCAACATCATGGAGATGAAAGCCCGCGGCGCTTCTACCATAGCCATAATCGAAGAAGGCGACGAAGAAATCAAAAAGTTTGTTGACGACTACGTTGAAGTGCCAAAAGGCGTGCCGGAAATTCTCTCACCAATCATATACGTCATTCCACTGCAAATTTTCGCCTATTATATGGCTATTGAACAGGGACATAACCCTGACATGCCCAGAAACCTAGCCAAGTCTGTGACAGTGAAATGACCGAAGTAACCACATCAAGAGCACGTCTCCTCAGCAAGTGAAGATCTAACTAAGAAAACGAATCCTAGATTAGTACCAGATACGCGGTGTATCCAGGGAGCAAAGTCTTAAGCATAGGTTCTCGCTGTTATTCTTTTGAGGAGGGAAAAAATGGGAAATAAGGCTTGGGAACAGCTTGTTCAAAGCTTAATTAGTCAGCGTATTCTCAGGTCACCACAGGTAATTCATGCACTACGCAAGGTTTCTAGAGAGCAGTTTTTGCCTGAAAACAGTAAATCTTATGCAAATGCTGATTCTCCGCTTCCAATAGGGTCTGGCCAAACCATTTCGGCGCCACACTGCTAGGCATGGATGCGCCTAGCTGGGCGAAACATGGTTTCCATTATGAACGAAGCCCTAGAGTTGCAAGTAGGCCAAAAAGTGTTAGAGATAGGCGCAGGTTCAGGGTGGCACGCTTCAACCATGGCAGAGATTGTGGCTCCATCCAACATGTCAAAAGGAAGATGGGGACACATATACACAGTGGAAATCATTAAGGGATTAGCTGAATTCGCTCGCAAAAACGTTAATGGAGCAGGCTACGGTGACCGTGTCACGATTATTCATGAAGACGGTTCCCAAGGTTATTCGGAAAAGGCTCCTTACGACCGTGTCTTGGTGACTGCAGCAGCTCCAGATATTCCCGATCCCTTGATTGCCCAGTTAAGAATTGGCGGAGTTTTGGTCATTCCGGTTGGAGGATTTTACCTTTATCAAACCTTGTTTCGAGTTCGTAAGATAAATGACAAGGTTGTTAAGGAGAATCTGGGTGGCGTAGCTTTTGTGCCATTAACAGGGAAGTACGGGCACAGGATTTGACTATTGGGTTCTGCCAAACCATGCTTCTAAGGTTGTTTTTCCCTTAATCCTGCGCATGCCAGTGTCTATCTTCTCCAAGGCTTTCTGAACTCTGCCTTCAGAAAAGTCGCGTTCCCCACACATGAACTCAATTGCGCCATCTGTGTCAGGTTCTTTCCAGACAAGCTGGTAGTTGTCAGTAACCTTTGGATGCAGAAATATCTCTCTAATTCGCTGAGGATCAACGGGAAACTCTGCTTCTTTCAAGGTTAGCAGAAGTTTCTCAAGACTTCCATGCTGTCTGACGAGTTGAAGCGCTGTTTTAGGTCCTATGCCCTTTACTCCTTTCGGATTGAAGTCAGTTCCAATTAGAATGCCTATGTCTATGAGTTGCTCCTGCGTTACACCTAATCCACTTAAAACCTTGTCAAGTTCAACAATCTCTGGAATAACTTCTATGTACGCTTTTCTTCTTGGCAGTTTTCTGCGTCTGCTAAGGGTTACGTTTCGAACAAGCATTGACGCACCAAACAAGAGGCTGTCATAATCTTGGCTAGCGCAGAAATCGGAATCACCTTTCTTAACGAGATACGCAGCTTGGGCTTCACCTTCAGAAGGGGCTTGAATCCATGGAATACCTAACAACGCTAGAAGGCGCTTAGAGTCATCGGCCATATAATCCTTAAGTCTAGACGTCATCTGCGCATACATACGCGCCTCTTCATTCCTACCCTCATGCAACGCTTTCTCATACTTCACAAGAGCTTCCTCCTTAACTCTTGCTCTACGCTTGATCTCCACCTCTTTCAGAGCAGGAGGAACGCCATCAAAGACATAGACAACTTTGATTCCCATCTCTACAAGATTTGAGGTCCGATAAAGCAGGCCGCTCAAATGACTTGTAATTCTGCCAGTTCTGTCTTTAAGCGGAGTGCCGTCTGGCTGGCGAATAATGGCTAGAAACTGATAGAGTGCATTATAAGCGTCAATAGCTACAGATTTGCCGCCTAAACTCTCAAGGCTAACGGTTGTTTTGGGCACAAGGTCTCTCAGGTTTACGCCCAAAGCCTCACACCACTGTTCATATTCGATGTTTGGAGTATTTATCTGTACAGTCTGAAGAATGCAATTCTCACCTAGGAATTCTCCTCATGATTCCGTTAAGCTTTGAATCTTAAGATAATCTATGACTTCTCTCTTTTTTTCACCAGCTCTACTCTTCTCTTACCCCTTGTTAGCGATGAAACATGAACTTTGCCTGCAATCTCCATTTTCATCAATGTCTGGTTAAAAGTGCGGAATCCAATCTCTTCATGATCCTCTTTCAGAATGTTGAATATGTCGATATCTGTCATTGGTCCTTTGCTTTCTAACAGCTCAATTATCATCATGTGAAGCGGATAAGGTTTCCATGTCTTAATCGACAATTTATTTCCCTCAACTCATGAAATTGGAGTTGTAGGTTTCTGCACTTGCCTTATAGCCTTCATGAAGCCTTTATACCAAGCTTCCATATCTGGCGAAATGGTAGGTCCGACTTTTTCCAAGGCGTTTTGGAAATCGTCAATTGTTACATTCTTAGAGTTTATGTCACGTCTCAAAGCATTTAAGGCTGCCTCTCGGCAAATGGCGTCGATATCTGCTCCAGAATAGCTTCTGGTTTTGCGGGCTAGCTCTGAGAGGTTGAGATCCTTAACCAAGGGCATATCTTTGGTGTAGATCTTAAAAATCTCCAACCTAGCTTTCTCGTTGGGTTCAGGCACGTAAATCAGACGATCAAATCTTCCAGGTCGCAAGACAGCTGGGTCAACGATGTCAGGTCGGTTGGTTGCAGCAATAATCACAACGTCTTCAAGGGTCATTATACCGTCCATTTCAGTCAGCAATTGACTAATAACTCGTTCAGTTACACCACTGTCTGAGAATCCCATTCCACGCCGGGGTACAAGAGAATCGAATTCATCAAAGAAAATCACGGCGGGTGAAGCCATCCTTGCCTTTCTGAAAACCTCCCGTATTGCTTTCTCTGATTCTCCCACCCATTTTGAAAAGACCTCCGGACCTTTAATGCTAACAAAGTTTGCTTCGCTTTCTGTGGCTACAGCTCTTGCAAGTAAGGTTTTGCCACATCCAGGAGGACCAAACAGCAAGATTCCTTTTGGCGGACGGATGCCCATACGCTTGAAGAACTCTGGATTCTTAAGAGGCCATTCAACGGCTTCTTTCAGCTCTTCTTTGACTTCTCCTAGACCGCCGATTTGTTCCCATTGAACTGCTGGGATCTCAATGTAGACTTCTCTCATGGCTGTAGGTGTGATTTCTCTGTAAGCGTTAAGGAAATCTTCCATGAGTATTTCCATTTTTTCTAACACACTTGGTGGAATTCTCTCTTCCTCAAGGTTGATCTCCGGCAGATACCGCCTTAATGCTTTCATCGCTGTTTCTCTGGCTAGCGCGGCGACGTCTGCACCTGTGTAGCCGTGAGACATCTCCGACAGCTTTTTCAAGTCAACATCCTTAGCCAAAGGCATTCCTCTTGTGTGAATCTGTAGAACTTCATACCTTCCTTGCTTGTCGGGTACGCCTATCTCAACCTCTCGGTCAAATCTTCCAGGTCTACGCAGCGCGGGATCAAGTGCGCCTGGTCTGTTGGTTGCCCCTATAACGATAACATTTCCTCTTCCGCTCAGTCCGTCCATTAAAGCGAGAAGTTGGGCAACCACTCTTCTTTCAACTTCGCCTGTGACCTCTTCCCTTTTGGGAGCAATGGCGTCAAGCTCATCTATGAAGATTATGCTGGGCGAATTTTTCTGAGCCTGTTGAAAGATTTCACGTAGTCGCGCTTCAGATTCGCCGTAAAATTTACTCATGATTTCTGGCCCATTTATGGAGTGAAAGTTTGCTTCTGACTCGTTTGCCACGGCTCTTGCAAGCAGTGTTTTGCCGCAGCCAGGTGGACCATGGAGTAAAACTCCTTTTGGAGGGTCTATTCCCAGTCTTTGAAAGATTTCTGGATGACGTAAGGGAAGCTCAACCATCTCTCGGACACGTTGAATCTCCTCCCGCAGTCCTCCTATGTCTTCATAGGTTGTGCGGGGCATGCCTCTGGTTTCGGGAACTGGTTCGTTCAGAATTTGCAGGTTAGTGTCATAGGTGATGCGGACGATGCCGTGGGGTCGGGTTTTAGTTACCATAAAAGGTATGTGATGACCAAGCATCATCACCAGGGTTGTGTCGCCTTCGACAAAAGTTCGCTCCATGAGTCGATTTTTGACAAAGTTTGTGAAGTCTTGGTCTACGTTGAGTCGCATGTCAACTGGCGCCAAGACAACACCTAACGCATTTTTTACTTTGCCAGGTTTTACAACGACATATTCGTTTATGGCTACTCCTGCATTTTTGCGGGTGAATCCGTCGATTCTCATGAGGCCGCGATCTTGGTCTTCAGAATAGGCGGGCCATGCAATGGCAGCTGTGGTTCTCTTTCCAGCGATTTCCACAACATCTCCAGCTGATATGCCAAGCTTCTGCATGGTTCGCTGGTCGATTCTGGCTATGCCTCGCCCCACATCTCTTTGTCTGGCGTCTCCCACCCTAAGCTGCACTTCACTCATGAATCACACGTCTCATTATGTTGCTACAAATGCGACTTTCTGCGTTAGAAAGTCTCATTCATTTTCTATTATATAAGCGTGATTGATTCTTAACACTGACTCAATTCGGCAACCACGAAATATAACCATAGGCAAGGTGTATGTGCATGCCTCATTTGACATGATATTCCCAAACTTAGTATCTGCGCCTTCTTGGTGGTCTTCTCTTTGACCAACAATCTCGACAGTAAACTGGCCTGCTAGGGTCGGGTTTGAATGGAACTTCACATTCCTGACCGCAATCAGCGCATACTGCCTTGTGCATTTCTCGGTTTTCTCTTCTCTCATAAGTCATGCGAATTACACCTCCATTTCACTCAACGAAGAACTAGCCAAGGATTCTGATTCTTGCATGTGCATCCAGTCAAGAAGTTGTTCTATTTAAATTTATGGTTGATGAGACTTGAGAAAGAAGAGCAGGGCTTCCTGAAGTTGTGCACGCGCAGACATGAACGGTTTCCATGGCGAAAAAACCACAAGATTTAATTCGGTTTCTAGTTCCAGGACTTCAAAAAGCGAACTCATCCTCTTGCAGAACCGGCCCAGTCTCAACATGATAGCATAAAGCATTACAATAGAAGGCTAAACTCGACGAACCATAACTATTTGGATTTGGCTGACGCCTTCGATTTTTTGAATATTGCTTTCTATTTCTTCTAAGCCCCCTGACTTCTCTTCTGGAAGCAGGATGTGAGCGATCAAAGCATTTAGCCCAAAGGCAACAGGTTCTTTGGCGAATTTGTAGGCTGAAGAGTCAGCTGGCAGACTTTTTTCGATCTTCTGTTCAAGGTGATTTAGGTCTATGTCAGTGCCTGTTGGAAAAATCTTCATTGAAACCATGACTTTCGCCATCTAGCTTTTCTCCCCATTTCTCAGGGTCCTTGGAAACCACATTTCGGACAGCGGTAGGGTCTTCCGAACTTTCGGCATCTGCTACATCGCCAGATTATGATTTCTCCACAGTTTGGGCAGGGAAACTTCGTAGGTTCTGTGCTAGGTGCTATGATCCTATGGCATGATGTGCATATTGGCATGGCTACGGTTATGTCGGTTTTTTCAGCCATCTTGACCCCTTCGAAGCAGTTTCGTTATAGCCATTCTGGCTTATATATACTATGTCAAATAGTTACTCTGCTATGCATAGTAGCTAGGGAAAAATAGGTTGCATTTTCATGAAGGCGATTGAAGTCGTATATGCCTGTGGACACAGAGATGTTCAATCAACCCACAAAACAACTTTCCAAACTACAAAGGAGCATATACTCACTAGGCGTGGTGACTGTGT